>JAIRYD010000011.1 GCA_031267935.1 Tannerella sp. | reverse complement strand
TCATCCCGATAAATGTTTCACGCTCGCCATACGGAGCGCGAGTGCGAAAACGCTTTCGCGCCTGTCGAATGCCGTCGCCGCATGCTTCGGGCGGCGTCAACACCATCGTGGCGAAAGGGTGTTCCGTCGCGGGCCGTCCTGCCGGCGTCCGGTGCAGTGGATGCGTAACATGAGTTGATAATACCATTTTGCAACCGTCTTATGGCTGAGATTCGGAACACGACCGAAAACAGATCCGTGGCGACGACCCGCACGTCCGACGGAAATCCGCTCTGCAGGCGGGAAGAATCCCTTTCCCCCTTCCGCACCGCTGCAAACGGCCGCAGGACATTCCCGAACCTTTTCAGGACTCCCTCGAACCATTTAAGGGCTCCCTTGAACCATTTAAGGGCTCCCCTAAATCATTTAAGGGCTCCCTTAAATCATTTAAGGGCTTCCCTGAATCATTTAAGGGCTTCCCTGAATCATTTAAGGACTTCCCTGAATCGTTCAGGGACTTCCCTGAATCATTTAAGGGCTTCCCTAAATCGTCCGGGAACATCCCCCGAAGCAATCCTAAACTGCTTATTAATAATTATATATCAACGTTTTAAAACTTATCAGACTTCATCGTTCATAGTTCATCGTTCATAGTTCATGACGTTCATAGTTAAACCCGCAATTTCGGACCGCATGAAATATCTCCTCTTTGTGCGCTCCGTGCACTCCGTGTTGAAAATAAGTCCCGCCACCGGCGCAGGCCGCGTTCGCGCCGATACCTACATATATGTATGCCTCCGTCTGCAAATCATTATTAGCAGGTATTTGCCGGGCGGACGGGGCGGCATACCTTTGCGGCGACAAATTTTATTTTACTTGCGACGCCGTGTTAAGGATGAACAGATATACGTTATTAATTGCAATCATGCTGTGTGCCGTTCGTGCGGCGTGCGGACAGGAGTTGCCGGCCGCGGCGGTGAACGATACGCTGCGGGAGCGCGACGAACGGGTGCTCTTTCTGGACGAAGTGGTGGTTACCGGCACGCTGACTTCGCGTACGCTCAAGAATACGCCGGTGCTGACGCGCGTGATTTCGGGTGCGGACATACGGCAGACGGGATCGGTGACGGCGCTCGAGGCGCTGGAGAGTTTCGTGCCGGGCGTCCAGTTCTCGCCCAATCCGATGGGCGACAATATTCAGATCGCGGGACTGGACAATAAATACATCCTCGTGCTCGTCGACGGCGAGCGGCTGGTGAACGAACGGACGGAGAACGTGAACTTCTCGCGTCTGAATGCGGCCGACATACAGCGGATAGAAATCGTCAGCGGCGCCTCGTCCGTGCTCTACGGTTCGAACGCGATCGGCGCCGTGATCAACATCATCACCCGCGAGGTGGACCGTCCGCTGACCGGCACGGCGCGCGTGCGCTATTCGCGCTACAATACGTGCGTGGCCGACGCGATGCTCGGATTGCGGGCGAAGGCGTTTTCGTCGAAGACGACGCTGTCGGCCAAAAATTCGGACGGATACACGATTCGCTCGCAACCCGGCGCCGACGGACAGACGGCGCAGTTCACGATGTATCCCTACTCGGACGTCGCCCTCTCGCAAACCTTCAGATACGAACCGGACGAACGCCTGTCGGCCGAAATCAAGGGCGCCCTCTACCGCAACAAACTGTGGTTTCTTCACAAGTACCAGACGCGGACGGACGAAAACGCGACGCTCGGCGCCAGACTGCGCTACGCTCCCTCGTCCCGCCACGCCCTCACCCTGTCCGCCCACAGCGACAGCTACGACGGACGGCAGACGTTCAAGATGCGCGGCGACTCGTCGGAACGCGTCAACGGCTCGCGCTACACCACCTTCCGCCTCGTCGACGCCTGGGACGCCTCCGCGTATCTCCAGATAGTGGGCGGCTTCGAAATGAATCTCGAACAGACGTTCAGCTACAACCAGTTCGGCCTCGAACCGGCAGACCGCCACGCGTCGAACGGAAATCTCTTCGCGCAGGGCGAATTCAAAAGCGATCACGGACTGGAGGCGCTCGCCGGAGTGCGCTACACGCGCCACTCGCAGTTCGGCGGATACCTCTCGCCCAAAATATCGCTCATGTACCGCACCGAACGCTTCCGCTTCCGCGGAAATATCAGCAACGGATACAAGGCGCCCACGCTCAAGGAACTCTACATGAACTTTCCCCACAAAATCGGCGAAGACGTGCCTTTCTGGGTGATCGGCAACGACGCACTCGTGCCCGAAGAATCGTGGTACAGGGCCGTATCCGCCGAATATCTTGCGGAGAATATCAACATGTCGCTCACCGTACACGACAATTCGATCAAAAACAAAATCAACACCGATCAACTCTGGAACGAAACGCTGAACCGCTCGGAAATGAGATACGAAAACGTCGAAGACGCGCAGATCACGGGCGCCGACCTCTCGCTCCAGTGGTCGTTCCCGACGCACTTCCAGCTCAAGGGCGGCTACTCGTTTGCCCACGCCGTCGACCGCGCCACAGGACGCCAGCTCTCCGGCAACAGCCGCCATACGGGCACGGCCAACCTCGTCTACCGCTGCGCGCACCTGCCGCTCCTCTCCGCCCTCGACAGCCCCTTCACGCTCGCACTCTCGGCACGCGCCATGTCGCCGCGCATCTTCTACTCCGTCAACTCCGACACCGGCGAAGTGCGCGACGACTCCACGGGCGCCTGCTTCATCGCCAACCTCGTCTATTCCCAGCAAATCCCGCTCGGCGGGAAATGCAAGGCCGACGCCCAGTTCGGCATCAACAATCTGTTCAACTACGTGAACCGCGACTTCCTTTCCAACAACCCCGGCCGGCTGTGCTTCCTCAGCCTCGGAATCACATTTTAATTCAAGCAAATGAAAACAACGCTCAAGCTGCTCCCCGCCATCCTCGCCGCCCTCGCCGCCCTCGCCGCCTGCGACATCCATCACCTCTGGGACAAGGACTACATGTTCGAAATCGAAACGCCGCACGACGGACTCTTCGTTCACGACTGCAGCAGCTACACCGACTGGCACTTCTTTTCCTTCGACGCCGCCGGCATCATCGGACGCATCGACGCCGCCGACTCCGCCGCCTGCGAAGCATGGCGCCTGCGCACCGACTGGGATCTGGCTTTTCACCGCCAAAACGTCAAAACCAACAGCGGCGCATCCGGCGCCGGACAGGGTGGCATCATGAAATATCCGCAGCAGACATTCTCCTTCGACGCCGTCACGGAAGCGCCCGAAGAAGGATACCTGACCGACGCTCCCGACTCCGTCATCTACGACATGAGCCGCATGGCTGCCGGCGAGATAGGCTACGTGGCGGCCGGACTGGCGCAGCCCGTCAAAGACTGGGCCGTCCTGACCGACATGATGAACGGCGTATGGACATACGCACAGTCCGTCTTCATCGTCCGCACCGCCACCGGGAAATATGCCCGGATATGGCTCAAAAACTTTAAAAGCGACATCGGAGCCTCGGGCACCGTCACGATGCAGTACGTCTACCAGTCCGACGGCACCCTCAACCTGCACATCTCTCCCGACGCGCCGTCCAAATCTCCCGCACTTTGAATTTTCCCTTATATATTAATTAAAAATCATTTAAACCATTATTCTTATGAACAGTAAAATTACGATTACATTAGCAACCCTGCTCGTCGCCGCAAGCATGACCGCGCAGGTGCAAACCGTCAAGCTGAACATCAGCGGAGGCGACTTCATGGGCAGCCCCATTCCGGACTACACCCGGTGGTATTACTTCTCCTTCGCGGCAGGCGACACAATCGGATCGAGCGAAGCCGTACTCGAAAACGTCAATCCCGCAAACATAGGCGCCGAGGTGATTGACGCCGGCTGGCAGGCGCGCACCGACTGGGATATCGCCTTCCATGCCGGCGACATACGCACCAACAGCGCCGCCTCGGGCAGCGGACAGGCAGGCGCCCTGAAAATCGCCGACGCCGAAAGCGCGACGCCGCTCGACGAAACTTTCGCCGCCCTGACAAAAGCCCCCGCCTCGGGCTATACGGCCGACGAACTGCTCACCGGCGCCTTCATCTTCGGCATGGCCGGCATGCCTCCCCTGCGCACCACGCAGCTCTCGGCCTCGGCCGCCGCTGCCGGATGGGCCGCCATCGGAATGGGCGGAAATACGGAAAGCCCGCGCATCATCGTGTTCCGAACGGCCGACGATCATTATGCCAAAGTATATCTGAAAAAATTCTTCGACGAAGAAGGCATTCCGGGCATCGTCGAGTTCGACTTCGAAATGATTCCGGCCGACGGCAGCCAGCACGCCGAAATCCCCGCAACAGACATCACCATCCATTCCGGCGCAGACGCCATCCACGTGCACTCGAACACGCCGACCGACATCCGCATATACAGCATCTCCGGCGCGCTTGTCGGACATGCGGTCACGCCGGCCGGACAGAGTTCCCTCGCCACCGCCGGATGGGCAAAGGGCATTTACGTCGTGAAAGCGACATCGTCCGGCGTGCAGAAGACGCAGAAGATCGCAGTCGGAAATTGAGCATGGAAATGATTCCGAACGGGAACGGCCTCCTTTCTTTCTCCGTGTCCTCCGTACTCTCTGCGGTTGAACATGTTCCATATCTCAACCACAGAATGTGGAGAATGGAGAAAAGGGATGCGCCTTTCGGACGAAGGCGCGCCTTTCGTGCAAAGGCGAACGCCTTTCAGGCAAAGGCGGACACCTTTCGGGCAAAGGCGGACGCCTTTCGGATAAAATTCAGTGCGGCTGCTCCGGCCGGAAACAAGTAAAACAGGTAAGATTCAGTAATATGGAAAAAAGAAAAAAACAAATCGCCATGGCTGCGGCCATCTTCATCGCCGCGGGATGCGTCTGGTCGCTGTGGCAACGCTACGCATCGACGACGGAGATCGCGCTGGTCAACTTTCAGCCGTTCCAGACGTCGGGCATCGTCAAGGCAAACACCGACCGGTTTATCCGCTACCGCGAAGTCTCCGTCGACGAATTGGGACGGCTCGGCCGCTACGATTTCGTGCTCGCCTTCGGCATGGGACTGCAGATCACCGCCGAACAGCGCGCCCGTATTCAGCGCATCGCCGACCGCGGCACGCCGGTATACATCTACGCCGCCACCTCGCCCGAAAACAATATCTCCAACCTCGACAGCGCCGACATGAAAAGCATCCACGACTACCTGAGCAACGCCAACCGGCGAAACTATCGCAGCATGGCGCGCTATGTCCGGCAGCATATCAATAAAAAACAGTTCTTCGTCCAGCCGCCCGACACGGTGATCGAGAGCGCCTCCGACGTTCTTTATCATCTCGATGAAAACGTATCCTTCAAACATGTCGCCGAATATGAAGACTACCTGAAGCAACACGGATTCTACACGGAAAATGCGCCGAAAATAGCCATTGTCGGCGGTCTGAACGACCCCTTCAGCGGCAACCGCGACAATGTCGACAGCCTGATCGTCGCCTTCCGGCACGCCGGGATGAACGTCTATCCGGTGCTTTCGTTCATGAAACGCCTCGACTTCCTGCGCGAAATACAACCCGACGCCGTCGTCTACTTCGCCCACGGACGGCTGGCAATGGGGCAGCCCGACGCCACCGTCGAATGGCTCCGCGCACGCAATATCCCGCTCTTTGCACCGCTCTCCCTCCTGCAGACGCAGGCCGCGTGGGAGGCCGACCCGATGGGCATGTCCGGCGGATTCATGTCGCAAAGCATCGTCATGCCCGAACTCGACGGCGCCATCTATCCCCGCGTGCTCGACGCGCAGGAAGTCGACCGCGACGGCCTTTACCTCTTCAAAGCGATCCCCGAACGGCTGCACTCCTTCACGCAGATCGTCGCCAACTTCATCGCCCTGAAACGCAAGAGCAATGCGGACAAAAAACTGGCCATATACTACTTCAAAGGTCCGGGACAGTCCACGCTGACCGCCCAGGGACTGGAAACGGCGCCGGCGCTCTACCACTTCCTCCGCCGGCTGCAGGCCGAAGGATACGACCTCGGCGCACTCCCGCCCGATGTCCGCCGCTTCGAACAGCTGCTGATGACGCAGGGCGCCGTGCTCAGCCCCTATGCCGAAGGCGCTTTCGACGATTTCCTGAAAAACGGACACCCGGCGCTGATCGAGAAAACACAGTACGAATCGTGGGTCGGACAGGCGCTCCCCGCCGAACTGTATGCCGACGTGGTGCACACCTTCGGCGAAGCGCCCGGCGACTACATGACCGTCGGCAGCGACGACCGCCGCAGCCTGGCCGTAGCGCGCATCCGCCTTGGAAACATTGCGCTGCTTCCGCAGCCGATGGCCGGCACGGGCAACGACGTGTTCGCCATCGTGCACGGCGCCAAATCCGCGCCGCCACATACCTACATCGCCGCCTATCTCTGGGCGCAGTACGACTTCCGCGCCGACGCCATCCTGCATTTCGGCACGCACGGAAGCCTCGAATTTACGCCGCAAAAACAGGTCGCCCTCAGTCGCTGCGACTGGCCGGACCGTCTTGTCGGCACCCTCCCGCACTTCTACTACTACACCATCGCCAACATCGGCGAAAGCATGATGGCCAAGCGCCGTTCATACGCAACCACCGTCTCCTACCTCACGCCGCCCTTCCTGGAAAGCCGGATGCGCGAACACTTCAGGACGCTGCAGGACAAAATCCGCGACTACGGCAAAGCCGGCGAACACTTCCAGCCCGCCGCCGCGCTGGAAGTGAAAAAAATCGCCGTGGCGATGGGACTGCACCGCGATCTGCGGCTCGACAGCGCACTCACACAGCCCTGGACGGCAGAAGACATCGCACGCGTCGAAAACTTCGCCGAAGAGATCGCCCACGAAAAGATGACGGGACAACTGTATACTTCGGGCATACCCTACAGCGACGAACACATCCGCTCCACCGTGCGCGCCCTCAGCGCCGACCCCATCGCCTACAGCCTCGCCGCACTCGACCGCCTGCACGGCGACGACGACCGGTCGCCCGAAAGCAAAACACGCTTCACGCAGAAGTATCTTGCACCGGCGCAGGCGCTGGTCGACCGGATCATGAACGGCGCGACGGTCGACGACGCCCTGATCTGTGCCGTCGCCCGCATCCGTCCCGACGAGCTGAGCGAAGCGAAAACCATCCTCGCGCCACGGCCGCGGACGATGCCCGCCATGCCCGCTCCGGCGACGGCGACGTCCGGTGCACGGAAACCGGCGTCCGGCGGCGGTCATCCCTCATGGATACCGAAAACAGGAAAACGGCCGGAGGAAACAAAAATGCCGGCCGACACGGAAAAGAGGGACACCGTGCCGCAGACAAATCGTCCCGAATACACATCCGAACAAAAGGCACGCGCACGCGCCATTGTCGAAATAGAACGTGCGATCCGTTACGTGACGGTTGCTCAAAAAGCATTGGAAGACAGTCCCGAACTGGAACTGCGCGCACTGCTGAACGCCTTGTCCGGCGGATACGTGTCGCCCTCCTCCGGTGGCGATGCCGTAGCCAACCCGGCTGCCCTGCCCACAGGCCGTAACCTGTATGCCGTCAATGCCGAGGCGATGCCTTCCGAAACCGCCTGGGAAAAAGGTGTCGCATTAGTCAACGCCACCCTGGAACAATATCGCCGGCAGCACGGCGACTATCCCCGCAAGGTCAGTTACACGTTCTGGAGCAGCGAATTTATCGAGAGTGAGGGCACGACCATCGCCCAGGCGCTGTACATGCTGGGCGTGGAGCCTGTGCGCGACAGCTACGGCCGGGTGTCGGACCTGCAGCTCGTGCCCTCCCGACGGCTGGGACGTCCGCGCATCGACGTGGTCGTGCAGACCTCGGGACAGTTTCGCGACCTGGCAGCCTCGCGGCTGGCGCTGATCAGCCGTGCAGTCGAAATGGCTGCCGCCGCTGCCGGCGACGACTTCGACAACCTCGTCGCACGCAGCGCCACGGAAACCGAGCGACTGCTGGTCGAACAGGGCATCGCCCCGAAAGACGCCCGCGAAATGTCGCTGCAAAGAGTTTTCGGCGGCATCAACGGCATGTACGGTACGAACATCCAGGGGATGGTCACGAGCGGCGACCGCTGGGAAAGCGAGAAGGAAATCGCCGATACCTACCTCCACAACATGGGCGCCACGTACGGTAGCGACAAGCGTTGGGGCGAATATCACGACGGTCTGCTGCGCGCCGTACTGCACCGGACCGACATCGTCGTCCAGCCCCGACAGAGCAACACCTGGGGCGCCCTGAGCCTCGACCACGTGTACGAGTTCATGGGCGGGCTGAACCTGGCTGTCCGCGAAGTGACGGGCAAAGATCCCGAAGCCTATTTCGCCGATTATCGCAACCGTAACAACGCACGGATACAGGAAGTGAAGGAAGCCATCGGCGTAGAAGCCCGTTCGACCGTCTTCAATCCGGCCTATATCCGGGAAGTGATGAAGGGGAACGCCTCGAGCGCGGCGCAGATCACCGAGGTCGTGACGAACACGTACGGCTGGAACGTGATGAAGCCGGCCGCCATCGACCGCGAGATGTGGGATCGGCTGTATCAGGTATATGTGAAAGACGAATACGGGCTGGGAACGGAAGCTTTTTTCCGGCGCGAAAATCCTTATGCCCTGCAGGAAATCACGGCCGTAATGCTCGAAACCGCCCGGAAAGGGATGTGGATGGCCGGCGAAACGCAACTGAACGACCTCGCCCGCCTGCATACCGACCTGGTGAACGAATACGGATCGGCCGCCTCCGGCTTTTCGGGCGGGAACGTCAAACTGCAGGAATTTATCGCCCGAAAATCCGAACCGCAACAGGCCGAAGCCTACCGGCAGCAGTTACGGAAGATGCGGACCGCCGCCGTCGCCGCACCCGGCGAGCAGGCGCAGGGCATGACGCTGAAAAAAGACAGCGTGACCCGGCCCGAAGCGGGAGAAAAAAATACGCTGAACGGATTGCTCGTCGTTTCGGCCGTATTGATTATCTTTGCCGCCCTGCTGGTCGTATTGCGAAAAAGAAGGAAGCGCTAAATGGAATATATCGTTCAGATACTGCTCGTTTTTATCCTGGTAAACTGTCTGTTCAAACTCAGTTTCTGGAAGTGGTGGCAGACGGCTGTGTTCGGTCTGGTCTGCGCGGGTTTCATTGTCGGGAGTTGCCGGTGGGCGATCCTGCAATCGAAAACGCAGCTTGCCGACCTGCTTCGCGACGCCGGCGCGATGCAGGATGCAGCCGTGTGGGTGACTGTCGAGTCGGCAGTGTGTTTTGCTTTCTGCTTCGCGCGACTGGGCGAACTGTTCGGGCGGCGAAAGCGGGTCCTGGTGCGTATGCTGCTGAAAGTGTATCCGGGCCTGCTCGTGTTTCCGGTGCTGTTCTACCTGCAAACGGAAACGATTTTCCACCTGCCGGGGACGGATTTCATGCGCGTGTCCGGCCTGCTGGCGGCGCTGACAGCTGTGGCCGTGCCGTTGCTGGCATACCTGATGCGACGTCTGTATCCCGACGAGGAACTGCGTCTGGAAGTACATTTCCTGGTCAGTCTGTTCGTCTGCATCATCGGGCTGATTGCGACCGTAAACGGAAATGTCACGTATGCCCCCGTCGAACAGTCGCTGAACGTCAGGGCCATCCTGCTGTCTCTCGGCTTGTTTGCGCTGCTGTTTGCATCGGGCGTACTGCTCAACAGATTTAAATGGAAATCCTGAAAACAAATATATTAATCTATCACGCAAATCAATGGAAGCTATTACCAAAGCGCTGTTCTGGGTCGCCAACAGCCTGCTGATCCCGGATATTCTTATTTTGCTGGCCCTGTTTTTCCGCTCCCTGCTGCTGCTGGGGAGCTTCTACAACCAGTTCATGATGAAACGCCGGAACGACAAGGCGTTGAACGAAAAAATCAAGCAGTTGACCGCGTCCGGCATGGCAGACCTGCAGGCCGCCCTGCCCGCAAAGGACAATTCTCTGTTCGTCAAATATCTGCGCGACCTGCTCGCATCACCGCCGAGCGAGGCGTATGCCGATTTCATGATCGCCGGATTCGAGAACGAAGCCGAAAAAGACCTTTCGCTTTCGCGGATACTGGCCAAGATGGGGCCGGTGCTCGGGCTGATCGGCACGCTGATTGCCATGAGTCCGGCGCTGGTGGGACTTTCTGCGGGCGACATTGCAGGGATGGCCTATCACATGCAGGTCGTCTTTGCCACGACGGTTGTCGGACTGGTCGTCAGTGCGATCGGACTGGTGACCCTGCAATTCAAACAGCGCTGGTATGCAAAGGAAGCCGGCAGCCTGGATTATGTGACCCGGCTTTTAACCCTTCAACCGGACAAGCCATGAAGTCCGCCGCACGACGCAAAAGAAACCGTTTCGGAGCGGACGACGACACCGATCCGCTGAGCGTAGTCGTCAACCTGTTCGACGTGGCGATGGTGTTTGCCGTCGCACTGCTGGTGGCGATGGTGATGCACCTGAACATGACGGAAGTCTTCACGCACGAAGATTTCACCATTGTCAAAAATCCCGGCAAGGAGAATATGGAAATCATCACGAAAGAAGGCGGCAAGGTGACCCGCTACACGCCGTCCGGCGGCCCGTCAACCGGCCGGAAAGGCAAACGCGTCGGCATCGCCTACGAACTGGAGAACGGGGAGATTATTTATGTGCCGGAAACGGAGCGGTGAGCAGTAAACGGACTATCAGGGTATACTTCACGCGGTCTGAAATTGTGAGTTTAACGATGAACGATGAACGATGAATCCGGTCATCGTTCATCGTTCATCGAATAAGAATTTTCGTCCTGTATTTTCTATCGTTCCGATTCTTCGGCAAATCCTAAGATGTAGCCGTTATTGTCCCGGAGGTAAAATTCTTTGATTCCGTACCATGTCAGTTTCAGTTCGGAAACCGTGAGATTCCGGTCTTTCAATTCGGCATAAAGCGTTTCAATACCTTTACCCTCCATATAGAAGGAAACGCTTGCGCCGACGGACGTTTTGCCGGCAAGGACTACGTCTTCGTTAAAACTGTCCGACTGTTGAAACATCAGTTCCACGCTGTCTTTTTTCATCAT
>JAIRYD010000240.1 GCA_031267935.1 Tannerella sp. | reverse complement strand
TCCCGAATGGATTACGGTGACCGAAAAGGGGGAAACGGGAAAGAACAAGCTGCTCCTGCTTTTTACGGCATCGGAAAACGATTCGGAGTCTGCACGCGAATATATAATTTCCGTTGCGGAACTGTTCCCCGAAGGTGGCAGTCATACCATGGGCATCACCGTCCGGCAGGACGGCGGAATCAATTAAAACCGGTTTCCGGTGAAAAAGATATTCGTCATATACATTCTTTTCTGCATTGCGGCCGTATCCGCCACGGCCCAGCATGCGAGTGAAGGGAAAGAAATGCCGCCAATCTCTGCCGACGATTTGCGCCGATACGGATATCCGGATGATCTGCCGGGCAGCGTCCGCCCGTCCGCGACGGGACAGCCTTTCGTCACGACGGTGTTGACGCCGCCCGAAGCATTGTTCGGACATGCGGCGACGGCATTCGACAGGCGCGAAAGCGTTTTCGCCCTCGCGCTCCGTATGGCAATGATTCCGTATGGCGAGCGTGAAACATTTATCGGGATGGGGCGCCACGACCGCGCCGGCGTCATGCTTCGGTGGCAACTGTCCGAACGCATCTCGCTCGGCGGCGGCGGTTTTGCGGGCAGGCAGTACGATTACATGCTGCCGGGCGGACAAAACGTGTTCGGCGTCCGTGCGGCGCTGGACTGGACCGTTTCCGACCGGTTGCTGTTTGGCCTGCATGGACAGTACGTAAATGCCGTCGAGAATCCTCTGCTCAATCATCACAGTCTGTTCATGAATCCGTATGCCGGGCTGTTCTGGGAATATGAGATACGGAAGAACCTGACGGCAGGCGCCGGCGTCGGACTGGAATATGACCGGATAAGGAGAAAATGGACGCCTGTGGCCAAGGTTGGTGCGAAATACAGGTTTTGAGGTTGTTTTTTCAGGAAGAGAGGGCGACCGCATTTCGTTCATTGTTCATTGTTCATTGTTCATTTTGTTTTTTGTGTGATGTTTGATCATAATTAACTTGTGCGGTGCGAATGTTTTTTGTTTTTGCGATACTTTTGCGGGGTTTTAAATGATAATGGTATTATTAAAGGAATTATGACTGCAAGACTTGCCGGATACGTGCCGGTTATCCTGTTTTTTTTCATCGCGTCGTCCGTGCATGCCGGTGCGCAGACGCAGGCGAAGCATACGGTGAGCGGGCACGTGTACGACCGTTCGTCGAGCGAAACGCTGATCGGTGCAAGCGTCCTTGACCGTCTGTCGCTGAAGGGTGCGGCGAGCAACAGCTACGGCTTCTACAGTCTTTCGCTGGCGGAGGGCGAGGTGGATCTGCGCGCTTCGTACGTGGGCTACGGGGCGGCGACGCGGCAGTTTGTCCTCAGGCGGGATACGGTGATCAATCTGTATCTCGACGCGTCGAACGAGCTGGCGGAGGTGGTGGTGGAAGGTCAGCACGGCGGTATGTCGGGCGTGACGGATGCCACGCCGGGCGCCATACGCGTCATGCCGGCCGCCATACGGGCCGTCCCGGCCATCCTGGGCGAGGCGGACCTGATCAAGATGCTGCAGCAGACGCCGGGCGTGTCGGCGGGTGTGGAGGGTTTTTCGGGGATGTATGTGCGCGGGGGCAACAGGGACGAGAATCTGTATCTGATCGACGGCAACCCGGTGTATGACGTCAATCATCTGTTCGGTTTCTTTTCGACCTTCAACCCGGATGCGGTCAAGAGCGCCGAGTTCTACAAGGGCAGTTTTCCGGCGCGGTTCGGCGGGCGGCTCTCGTCGGTGGTGAACGTGCGCACGAAGGACGGAGACATGCAGGAGTATCACGGCACGTTCACCGTCGGCCTGGTGTCGTCGAAAATACAGCTCGAAGGGCCGGTCGTCAGAGATCGCGCCTCGTTCAGCGTGGCTTTCCGCCGCACGTATCTCGACCTGCTGACGACGCCCGCGCTGTGGATTGCCAATTCGAAGATGGAGGACGAGAAAGACCGGTTCGGGTACTATTTCTACGACCTGAACGCGAAAGTGAACTACCGCTTTTCGGACCGCAGCCGGATGTACGTCAACTGGTATTCGGGCCGGGATGCTTTCTACGGCGAGCAGCAGTTCGATTCGCACCCGGCGGACGGCACGGAGGCGGCGCCGGACCGCTTCCGCCGTTCCGAAAACGGTACGCGGTGGACGTGGGGCAACACGCTGGCTTCGGTGAATCTGAATCACGTCTTCAGCCCGCGGCTGTTCGGCAACCTGAGCGTCGTCTACAGCCGTTTCCGGTCGGACATCGGCATGTACGAGCAGTCGGAGGAAAAGCTGAACGGCATCCTTGCCGACCGGAGCCGGACGGAGATAAATCACAATTCGGGCATTCACGATGCGGGCTACCGGATGGATTTCGACTGGACGCCGCATCCGAATCATGTCGTCAGGGCGGGCAGCAACTACCTGTTTCACACGTTCAGCCCGGAAGAGAAACGGACGTCGGCGGCGACCGGGCGCGCGGACGGGAAGGGCGAAGGTGATACGGCGCGCTTCCACAGCGAAAGGATACGCGCGCACGAACTGGCTTTCTACGTGGAGGACGACATGGACGTCACGGCGGCGCTCAAGGTGAACGCGGGCGTGCATTTTTCGCTTTTCGACGTGGAGGGCCGAACGTACGGCAGCCTGCAGCCCCGTCTTTCGGCGCGCTACCTGATTCGCCCGAAGTGGTCGGTCAAGGCGTCGTATGCCATGATGACGCAGTACGTGCATCTGCTCTCGCTCTCGACCATCAGCCTGCCGAACGATCTGTGGGTGCCCGTCACGCAGCGTATCCCTCCGATGCGCTCGAAGCAGTTTTCGGCAGGCGTCTACCACTCACCCGACCGCACGTGGCATTTCTCGCTCGAAGCCTGGTACAAGGAGATGCACAATCTGATCGAATATCGCGACGGCGCGTCGATGTTCACCCTCTCGTCGAGCTGGCAGGAGCGGGTGGCGACGGGACGGGGCGCGGCACGCGGCGTCGAACTGCTGGCGCACAAAGCTGAAGGACGGCTGACGGGATGGGCGGGATATGGCCTTTCGCGCGCCGACAGAGTGTTTCCGGACGGCGAGGTCAACGGCGGACGGCGCTTTCCGGCCAAGTACGACAGCCGTCACAAGATCAACGTGGCCGCCGACTTCAAACTGAGCGACAGGGTCGACGTCAACGGCTCGTGGACGTACTACAGCGGCGGACTGATGACGGTCGGCCTCGAATCGTATGCATACGCACCCGTTCCGGGCGCCGCCTCCGTAACCCCGGACGCCGTTCCCGCCCCGGCCGCACCCGCTCCGCAGCCGGGCATACGCTACTACGATTCGCGCAACAACTACCGCATGAGCGACTACCACCGGCTGGACCTCGGCGTGAACATCCGCCGGCCACGCAAAAACGGACATGCCGGCGTGTGGAACATCAGCGTCTACAACGTCTACGCCCGCCGCAATCCCATCCTGGCCTATCCCGTCACGGGCGAAAGCGGCAGGACGGCCATCGAGGAAATCACTTTCCTGTCGTTCATTCCGTCCATTTCGTATACTTACACATTTTAAAGCGGCTCGAAACCGTGAGATGCAAAAAAAACATGAAATCATGACACACGTAAAACATGGATCCGTCCCCGCAGCGCTGCTGCTGTGCGCGGCCCTCGCGGGAATGTTCGCCTCGTGCACGAGGATTGTCGATTTTTCGGGCGAACTGCCCGGACCGAAACTGGTCGTCAACTGCTTTGTGAATCCCGACAGCGTTGTTCGGGTCCACGTGTCGCGCAGCTGGAACATCGCGGAAACGGGCGGCGAAGCGTTGACGGACGCCACCGTGCTGCTCTACGTCAACGACGAACTGCAGCCGCCCGATGCGCGCTCGCCGGCCTGGCCGTCGTATCTCTCGCATGCGGCGCTCGGTGAAGGCGACCGCGTGCGGCTCGTCGTCGCGGCCAAAGGCTATGACGAAGCCTCGGCCGAAACGACCGTCCCGCCGAAAACACCCATCCTCGCGGTGGACACGGCGCGCTTCGGCGACCGATCGATGCGTTTCTTCATCCGCCTGAAGGATGTCGAAGCGGGAATGCCCAACCGGTACAGGCTGGACGTTTCGCAGGAGTATCTGATCGACGGTGAATGGCACGTCGCTTCTTCGTCAGGAATATATTCCGGCGTCGGAGGAGTATTCGACGGCGGACGGTTCGACTACGAACAGGATGCGGCCCTGCTGGCGGAATTTGAAGACGTGAACAGCGACATACTGGGTACGTCGGACCGGAACATCTTCGGACTTTTCAGCGACGACCTGTTCGACGGCAGGGAATATACGCTCAACGTCAGCCTCCATCCGATGTTTATGCCGGATTCATATTCTTTTGTCGACGGCATGTTCGTGCCCGACACCCGAATTGCCGGCATGCGCTACACGTTCCGTCTGGTAACGCTCTCGCAGTCCGCCTACCGCTATCTGAAAACGCTCACGATACAGGAAAACAGCGGCGAAGAGAATGTTTTTACGGAACCGTCCGCGGTCTACTGCAACATCGCGGGCGGCCTCGGCATTCTGGGCGCCTTCCGGACGGATGCGGCGACGGTCCGCATCCCGGACGACATGCTGTCGCAATATCCCTGGTTCGACGCCGAGGGAGGGAAATAATGTAATGATTGCACATTGTCCCCCGGCGACACCATCAGACCACTACCGAAGATTCATTTCTCCATCATTAACCGTTATTTCCTGTGTTTTATCAGCATAATCACGGGATTGTCTTCTTCGTCCAGCGTGGCGGCGATTTCTTTCAGGCGGCCTTTCAGCTGTCCTTTTTCGCGGGCAGCAACAAGTTGATGGGCTTCCAAGTTTTGCCAGGATGCAATTTCGTCATTAACAGAGGCCGATTTCATGTTTACAGATATTTTGTTGGAATAATCGTCATTGTATACGGTATATCTGAAAATGGCCTTTTTCTGCCTGTCGTACATCAGATCAGTCGCCGGAAATCCCGAACTTGTGCCAAAGTCAAATTCCTTTTTTACTGTTTCCATGAAATAATAACGGTCGGTAAGAATACTCAGAAAAAGAAATATTTCCGGATTCATGGACTGGACAGGCGGCGTTCTTGCTATAAGCGGTACCATCGTGTGGTCGGGTGAATATCTGTACAACGTATCGGATGATGGTTCTACAAGTATCCAACTGTCGAAGTTCGGGATTATTGGATTATAGGTACGGGCTGACGCTCCGTAAGTCATATTATTTACTTTATCCGTTACATACAAATCTATTGATATCTTCTCTTTAAATGGAATTTGAATTTCTTTGACAAGACTTCCATCCTGTTTGGATATAATCGTAAATGGCGGTTTGTCCGTCACCCAATAATTGTTGCATATCAAATTCTCGCTGCCGAAATTCAATACATGAGGAAAAGAGAAATTATCTTCCTGCTTAAGACTTCGCTTGAAATTTCCATCCAGATCATACACCAGTATTTTTTCTATAAAATGATCGTCGACAAACATTTCTCCCTTTTCTTCATCAAGGACAATCCGCTGAATATTTGTATATTCTTCACCGCTCTGACCTTTTCGGTTTATCTTTTTCAGACCTTTACCGGTTCTTCTGTCAAAAATAAAAATATCCCCATCGTTGGCCCAGTTTTTTGCGAGGATAATATCCTTGCCGACGGCCAGCACAAAACCCTGGCAAATAAATTCATCCGTGGTTTCCAGCGGAATGTATTCCACATCCATAAAATCCTGGAGAATCAGTTCCTTCTTCGGATAACTTGCCGTCACATCTACCGTGATGAAATCCTCGCTTTGCGCGCCGGACTGTTTGCATCCCCCGCATCCTGCGATTACGGACAGGGTCATTGCCAAAATTGTACTTGCTCGTTTCATTTTATTGTTTTATTTTTTGTGTTTTATCAGCATAATCACGGGATTGTCTTCTTCGTCCAGCGTGGCGGC
>JAIRYD010000226.1 GCA_031267935.1 Tannerella sp. | reverse complement strand
CAACCGAACATGCACTGACCGGAACATGTCCCGGCGCAAGTAACTTTACAGCCGCCCGTACAGCCTGTTGTACAACTCTGAGCACAAGAAGCAGTACAGCCGCCCTTACATTCACCCGTACAGGTTGTGTTGCAGCCGCCCGTACAGGTGGAGCCGCATCCGCTGCACCCGCTGGATGTGGAAGACCCTTTGCAGGAACCGGTGCAGGTCGTACTGCAGGTACCCGTGCAGGTGGAGCTGCATCCGCTGCATCCGCCGGATGTGGAAGACCCGTCGCAGGAACTTGAACAGGAGAAGTTACATCCGGTCGGATCATCCGGTTCCGGCTCGTCGATATCGCAGGCATTCAGTAATGCGGTTACCGGCACGGAAGCCAATACGGGGATTGCCTTTAATGCCGTCTTCAGGAAAGACCGTCTTCTGTTTGAAGAGGGTTCTTCATTCATTTGGACTTGTTTTTTATTCATCTCCATACAATTTTTATAGTGTTGTCCTTCCCACGATGGCCATAATGTCTTGTTTGATGGTTCTGTTGAGTTCGCCGTCAAATCCTCTTATCCACCTGTCTCCGTTGCCGTATTCGGCGTCGGTTTTCAGTTCCAGCGTCTTTTTGTCGATCGAAAACTTGAAGGTAATCCGTGTCCTGTATTGATACTTGCTCTTGTTGTTCCATGTATAAGTCCACTGAGTACGGGCATAACCGCTTTCCCTGGATATGATTTCCATCTCAAAGCGTCTTGAAACAATGTCGAGTACTTCGGCAAAAATCCTGTCGTAATCCTGACCGTCCTTGAGAACGATTTGTGTCCATGAACCGCCGTCAGTGGCCTGTACAAAGGTTTTCGGCAGGTGGGTGCGACATGAGTTAAACATCATGACCGTTCCCGTGAGCATCAACAGAAAGATTGCTTTTCTCGTGACTCCCGTTAGATGATTTCCCCTACTCGTCAGGCTTTTCGGACTCGCCCCGTTTTTGAAATGGTCTCCGGTCTCCATTGCACCGAAATGATTCGTGTGCTGCTGCTTTTGTTCTAAATTCATCTGCATAATCTCATATTTAAAATGGTTATCTGCTTTTTTTACAACCGCAACCACACGAAAAAAGCGTGAAACTGTTCGTTGATTGCTTATTATGTGTTCAGGCTCTGGAAGGCCTTTGTAGATTAATAAGCACGAACAGTCCACGCCCGAAGACGTGAACCTTCGCAACCTTATTCTCGAGTGAAATATACCAGATTTCGTAAATGTGAGAATAAGAGCGTTAGCTCAAATTTTTATATTTTATCTATCTCAAATTATATCATTTAATTATTCACGTTGCTTAATCATTCATACTTTCATTTGCTTCTTCCGAAACGCCCGCCGTCTTTTCGCAAAAAGGGACGCCCCTTTTCCCTGAACGGGGCGTTCCTTTTCTTCAAACGGGGCGTTCCTTTTCAGGCATTGCCTTACACTTTCGCATATTTCAGCGTGGCAAGCGTTTCCTTCAAGTCTACGCCCGGACGGAATGTTACTTTCGGGTTCTTGATTAACGATGAATGAAACTTGTCCGCCGTTTCCGCGCCATCACTGCTGACGGTGATCTGAAAGGTGCCGAAATCGCCGAAGCGGACAATCCGGCCGTCATCCAGATGACGTTTCAGCACTTTGGTCAGGTCGTTCAGCACCGCCAGCACGTCGGTATCGCTCACGGTCGTGGAACCTTCGGCGATTTCCTTGCTCAACTTGCGCAACGTCAGCTCGCCGCTGCTCTTTGCCTGCGCGTAAAATTTCTTTGGCGCCTTCGGGTCCCCCGGATTACCGCGCTCTACCAATACATAATTTACTGCCATGTCAATTTTTTTTTTTTGTTGGATATGGCCGCAAAGATACAAAATTTTCAATTCGCAAATTATTTATGTTGATTTTTTTCCACACAAAACGTGATCGCGCCTTTTTATTCCGTATCGCTGAATCTTTCCCCCGTTTTCCGGACTTATGCCGTCCGGAGTGTTTTTTTTCGGCCAAAAGCACATTATTTTCAAATAAAAAATATTAACTTTGCCGCACTTTTGAGAGCAATAACTGAATGTTTAACTTATTAATTAAAAACGAGAGTATTAACTTTAATGGAAAATTTAAAAAATGTTGTCCCGGTTGACGATTTCAATTGGGTATCCTATGAAAAAGGAGAAACTTATGATGATCAAAACAAGACGGAACTTGTAAAGACTTACGACGAGACATTGAATACGATGAAGGATAAAGAAGTCGTAATAGGAAAAGTAACGGCGTTGAACAAGCGCGAGGTAGTAGTCAATATCGGATTCAAGTCCGACGGTGTTGTTCCGATGTCGGAGTTCAGATACAACCCGGACCTGAAAATCGGTGATGACGTGGAAGTGTACATTGAAAATCAGGAAGATAAAGACGGACAACTGATTCTTTCACATAAAAAGGCACGTGCCGCCCGTTCGTGGGAGCGTGTGAACGAAGCGCTCGAAAACAACGAAATAATCAAGGGATTCGTAAAATGTCGCACAAAAGGCGGCATGATTGTCGACATCTTCGGCGTCGAGGCCTTCCTGCCCGGCTCGCAGATCGACGTCAAGCCCATTCGCGACTACGACATATTTGTCGGCAAAACGATGGAATTTAAGATCGTGAAAATCAATCAGGATTTCAAAAACGTCGTCGTATCCCACAAGGCATTGATCGAAGCCGAACTCGAGTTGCAAAAGAAGGAAATCATCTCGAAACTGGAAAAAGGCCAGGTGCTGGAAGGGACGGTCAAAAACATCACTTCGTATGGTGTGTTCATCGACCTGGGCGGCGTAGACGGTCTGATCCACATCACCGACCTCTCGTGGGGACGCGTGACGCATCCCGAAGAAATCGTCAAACTTGATGAAAAAGTAAATGTGGTCATTCTCGACTTCGATGACGAAAAGAGACGCATCGCATTAGGATTGAAACAGCTGACGCCGCACCCGTGGGAAGCGCTGAATCAGAACCTGAAGGTGGGCGACAAAGTGAAAGGCAAAGTCGTCGTCATGGCCGATTACGGCGCTTTCATCGAAATCGAACCCGGCGTGGAAGGCCTGATTCACGTTTCCGAAATGAGCTGGACGCAGCATCTTCGCAGCGCACAGGATTTCATGAAAGTAGGCGACGACGTAGAGGCCATCATCCTCACACTGGATCGCGACGAACGCAAGATGTCGCTGGGTATCAAACAGCTCAAAGACGATCCGTGGATCAGCATCGAAGCGCGTTTCCCCGTCGGTTCGAAGCATACGGCCAAAGTACGCAACTTCACCAACTTCGGCGTATTTGTCGAAATAGAAGAAGGCGTAGACGGACTGATTCATATCTCGGACCTCTCGTGGACGAAAAAAATCAAGCATCCGAGCGAATTTACGCATATCGGCGCCGAAATCGAAGTGCAGGTACTGGAAATCGACAAGGAAAACCGTCGCTTGAGCCTGGGACACAAACAGCTGGAAGAAAATCCGTGGGATGTGTTCGAAACGATCTTTACCGTAGGATCCGTGCACGAAGGTATCATCCTCGAGATGATGGACAAGGGCGCGGTCGTTTCGCTGCCTTACGGAGTAGAAGGTTTTGCCACGCCCAAACATCTGGTGAAGGAAGACGGAAAAACAGCCGTGGTAGACGAAAGAATGTCGTTCAAGGTGATCGAATTTAACAAGGAAGCCAAACGTATCATCCTTTCGCACAGTCGAATTTTCGAAGACGAACAGAAGTCGGCAAAGAAAGAGTTCGATAAAAAATCGCCCAGAGCGCCGAGAAAAGAAGCAGTCGAGAACATGCCCGCAATCGAAAAAACGACTTTGGGCGATATCGAAGAACTTGCCGCCCTGAAAGAAAAAATGACGGAAGCAAAGAAGCCGGAAACGAAAAAGGCGAAAGTAAAAAAAGACGTCGCACCTGCCGCGGAAGCGCCTGTTGCAGAAGCGCCGGTAGCGGAAACACCTGCTGCAGAAACCCCGGTCGCAGAAATACCGGTAGTGGAAACCCCTGCCGAAGAAGTAGTAGAAACCCCGACCGCAGCAGAAACACCTGCCGCAGAAACATCGGCAGTAGAAACTCCGACCGCAGAAGCGTCGCCGGTAGAAGCACCGGCTGAAGCGCTGCCGGTGGTGGAAGCGCCGCCAGCCGAAGCGTCTGACGAAGAAAATCTTCCCCAGCCGGAAGAAACGAAAACGGAGGAATAATGCACATTTTTCTTATTCGTATTTAATTATCATTTGAAAAGCGGGAAGTCCTTCGGGACTGTCCCGCTTTTTTTTAAGGACACACCTACATGATTATGCAAAAAAAAGACTCATATATAAACTTTCGTATAAAAATAATGTACCTTTGCCGCCACAACAATACGGGAGGTTGCCGAAAATCCCACGTAGAGTAGGCCTGTAAAAAAAAATAATGTACAGATGAAAAAGTCAGTAGCGGTATGCCGCTTCACCGGTGAGGCCGGTTCGGAAAGACCGGCGAATGATCGCCACAAATTAATGTCCGCCGGAAGACATGTGAAAGGGATCGGTTTTTTGCCCGTCTGTCTGGCATTGATCTTATGTGCCTGTACAGAAAAAGATACTCCGGTTGAGCATTATGGCGTATCATTCATCTGTCCGGCCGGATGGAAAGTGTCGGAAACGGAAGATAACGAAAGCTATCAAAGCATTACCGTTGAGAAAAAGGGCATCGGTTCCAGTGGAATCGCAATAATAACCCTGTTTGACGGAGAACTGGAACTGGACGAGTTTCTCCAAATATTCAAGGATGCCCTCGAGGAACAGGAAGAATATTCGAATATGGAATTTCAGGATACGGAAGACGCTTACGGCCAATATGAAGGACCTTCATGCAAATATACCGTTTTGACAATGTCGCAACCTCACCGGGGAAGCATGCATGTGTTTAATGCAAACGGAAGAAGCGTACATATTATGCAACAGGAGGCAGTGGAAGATTCGAAAGCGAACCTGCCCGGATTCAGGAAACTGGAAGAAAGTTTTACGGTGGATTGAACGGGGCGCTGTCTTTCGCCGTCAAAAGTCACTGCCTGCCACAAGGTGGTTGCCGTCTGCGGCAGGCAGTAAGGGGTTGTATTTATGAGGCATTATTCTTTTTGAAGAGAAACATGCAAGTTACGACAAATGTTACTCTACCAGGATGATCACCGGATTCATGTCTTCTTCAAACTCTTTCAGAAATGCAAGCCGGTCATTGTGCATTGCTTCCGGGTGATCTTCGAGCCAGTCCTGGATAGTCCCGGCTTCGACATACGAAACAAATTCGCCCGATGTACCGATGGAGAAAGGTTTGAAGGGCATAAAGTCCGTCAGGTCGTCGCGTATCGCGTTACTTGACAGGGCAAGCCGCGTTTCGCCGGTTTTTTTGTGGTACAAGCCGTTGTACAAAACCGGTTTGTCCGCATAAAATCCTTTGATGCACTGAAAGAAGACAAACGTACTGTTTTCCGATACGTATGCGACGAAAATCCGTTCACCGGTGTGCGCCTTACTTGTGCGCTCCTCCTCCGGCCACTGCCATTTTCCCGTATGAAAGATCATCGACGGAATCAATTCCCGGTTGCGGACAGAGTAGATTGTATCGACAAAACTTTCCTTGAAACGTATGTCTCCGTTGCTTCTCCATAATGTTTTTGCCTCAAGATTTAAAATACATTTTTTATCGTCTTTATAATCAATCACGACCGCTCCCTTTTTCGACCAGTTCCCATAGAGGTCGCTTTCCGTGAAGACGCTTATATTCATAATATTATCGGCGGATGCGGTTGTTTTGGCATTGGGGAATGACATCGTATCCAGCAGGGCGCCTTTCCTGTCGGAAAAAGATAATGTGATGTTGCCGAACTGATTGAGGAGGTTATAGTATCCGACAATTACCGAATCGGTTAATAAGAAACAGGATGCTAAAGGCAGAGGGTCCAGCGCCATGCTGCCGCAGAAGTTTCCTTTCATGTCGTATTTTATCAGGTTGTCGGGAGCGCGTCCGAAATACAGAAATTCTTCGCCTTCGTCCGTCATACCGGAGGCGCTGCTGAATGCTTCCGGGTCCTGCCCGATGTGCCCGATTTCGGCAATAAAACGGCCGTCTTTCTTGTCAAACAGCAGGCACTGTTTATTGGCTTCCACTATAATGTAGTCTCTCAATACTTTGACGTTCGGGTCACGGCCTACCAGACAGTCGTCGGTCGTCTCGAGCGGGACGTAGCGGATCGTCTTTCCGAAATCCGAAACCTTGAACGCAGTCAGGTTTTCCAGAGCGCCTTCAATATCAATGGCAGACAGGGCGCCGGACTCCTTCTGCGGGTCTGTGCATGAAATGGACAGTGATATTGAAATACATGCAAATAAGAACGTTTTTTTCATACGCAATAAATTAAAATGATTCGTTAGAGGTTCCCTAAGAGGAACGATTGATTTTCCGGCAAATATATGACTAATTTTTTAGACGGCAAAATTTCCGGATATTCAGAAGTTCGGCCGGGAAGCCGTGAAGCCGATTCGTCGGAACAGGCTGTTCGAAATGGGGCACTCCTGGCTGCCGAAAAAAACGGTGTCACAATCCGCATTGAAATACGGTCTTGTGACACCTTCCTCTCGCGCTGAGCACAGTTTGACTTACTCGAAGAGGGGATGATTAAAGCGGATATTCATCGAATGAATACAGAATGGTAGAGAGATAGCGTTCGCCCGTGTCCGGGAGGATGACTACGATGATTTTGCCTTTGTTTTCGGGCAGTTTGCCCGTTTCCGTCGCGGCATGAACGGCTGCCCCGGCCGAGATGCCGACCAGCAGGCCTTCCGTTTGCGCCAGTTTGCGGCTGGCAAGGATGGCTTCGTCGTTTTTCACCTTGAAGATTTGATCGACGACGGACGCGTCGAAATTTTTCGGCACGAATCCGGCGCCGATGCCCTGGATCTTGTGCGGACCGGGATTGCCGCCCGACAGCACGGGCGATTCGGCCGGTTCGACGGCGATGATTTTGATTTGGGGATTGAGTTCCTTCAGCCGTTTGCCGGCGCCGCTGACCGTGCCGCCCGTCCCGACGCCGGATACGAGAATGCCGATCTTTCCGTCCGTGTCGCGCCATATTTCCTCGGCCGTCGTCTGATAGTGAATCGTCGGATTCGCCGGATTGTCAAACTGCTGCAGGATAATGGCGCCGGATATCTCGTGGCGCAGCGATTCGGCTTTGGCGATGGCGCCTTTCATTCCTTCCCCGCCGGGCGTGAGGACGAGTTGGGCGCCCAGCGCCTTCAGCAGATTACGACGCTCGAGGCTCATCGTCTCGGGCATGGTGAGAATCAGTTTGTAGCCTTTCGATGCCGCTACAAAAGCCAGGCCGATGCCGGTATTCCCGCTGGTCGGCTCGATGATCGTCGAATCGGATTTGAGCAATCCCTGCGCTTCCGCGTCTTCGACCATTGCCAGCGCAATGCGGTCTTTGACGCTTCCCAGAGGATTGAAATACTCCAGTTTACCTAACAGGCGCGCATCTACGGACAGATGTTTCCCGTAAGCGTTCAGTTCCAAAAGCGGCGTGTTGCCGATGAGATCTGTTAATTTTTTTGCTATCTTTGCCATACGAATTAAATAATTTGTTTTGTGCCGCAAAGATACGGCATGCAAATAAACCGCGAACTAACACATTTGTGGTATATTTCGGCATGAATGGAACAGTTATTTTTGCAGCATGATGAAATGATTTATGAAAACATTTATACTTGCAGATAACCAATATATTACGCGCGAAGGAGTGGCGTCGGTGCTGGTCAGGGAGAAACTGTCCGACCGGATTGTGACGGCCGGCGGGCTGAAGGCATTGCAGGATGCGCTCGGCGAATATCCCGATGCGGTGGTCGTGCTCGACTATTCCCTGTTCGATTTTTCGTCGCAGCAGCAAATGCTTGCGGTGAAGGCCAAGGCGCGCGATTCGCTGTGGATTCTTTTCTCCGGCGAACTGGGGGAGAGATTCCTTCGCTATGTGCTTTTGCAGGACGATACGCTGAGCGTCGTGATGAAGCACGACAGCGATGAAGAAATCCTGACGGCATTGAAAAACGCCGCATATCACGACATTTATATCTGCGACTATGCGGCGCAGGTGCTGAAAGACCACATACCTCCTCCGAGCGTGCCCGATGTGCTGACGCAGTCGGAAAAGATCATACTCCACGAAATCGCGCTGGGCAAGACGACGAAGGAGATTGCCTGGGAGAAGCACCTCAGCTTCCATACGGTCAATTCGCACCGGAAGAATATTTTCCGCAAAATCGAGGTGAACAGCATACAGGAAGCCATCCGTTATGCAATATGTTCGGGAATCATCGATATGTCGGACTATTATATTTAAATCATAAAAATCGCTGAATGCGTGAATATTGAATTTCGGATTCCGAATATTCGCAAAGCGGATGCCTGCAATGTGGAAAACGTAAAACATGTAAAGATGTCTGTCCGTATGAAAAAGTATTTTATTTTTGCAAAATATTACGAAATAAGATATCGTCATGACACGACGGCGGCTATACATTATTATATATACATCTCTCTGCACGGCCTGCGCTTTGCCGGCACAGGAAAAGCACGCGCGCGACTCGCTGATGCGCGAGAGGCGCGAGGCGGTGATGGACCGGATTGCAGACCTGACGCCCGCCTACAATGCAGACAGCGTGCGCGTCGAGATAGAGAAAGGGCCGTATTTCTCGCTCTACAGGGATAATTATTTTATCGGCGGCACGACCATGGGCGACGGCAACAAACTGACGGCCGCCAATACGAACATCAAGTTCCAGTTGAGCATAAGCCAGCGTCTTACGCGCAGCCGCCTGCCTCTCGACACGTATCTGTACATCCATTTCACGCAGAAAACGATCTGGAACATCCTGCAGGAATCGCTGCCGATATACGACCTGAACTTCAATCCGGGTATCGGGATCGGGCATCTGATCATCCATCGCAACAAATATGCGGGCAACGCCTACATCATGCTCGAGCACGAATCGAACGGGAAAGACGGCGCCTCGTCGCGCAGCTGGAACAAGGTGTCGTTCGGCGGATATTTTCTGCTGAGCAAGTACGTGGACATGCATCTCAAGACGTGGATCCCCATCGTCGACAGCGACAACAACCGCGACATACTGGAGTATAACGGCCTGGCGGAAACCCGGTTCAACTACATCCATCCGAACAAGCGCTTCCTCTTCTCGCTCACCTCCACGTGGCGCTCGCGCTCGTTCAGTTTCAACACGCAGTGGGAATTGAGTTTCAGAATGAACAGTAACCTGAATCAATATTTTTTCGTTCAATATTATAACGGCTACGGCGAATACCTGCTCGACTACAACGTCCATAAAAGCATGCTGCGCGTCGGGTTTGTGATCAAACCGCAGGGATTCAATCTGTTCAACGCGCTTCCGTGAAACGGCGAACGATGAACTATGAACGATGAACGATGAACTGTGAATATTTTCAACACGGAGCACTAAAAAGAGTTTTTCGGTATACTGAAAAGGTTTTCCGGTATACTGAAAGAGTCTTTCGGTATACTGAACTGTGGACTGTGTATGTGTAAACGTCCTCTCGCACCATCTTCCCGCGGTATTTCTTCAGGGCAACCGCATCAAAATCAGTGATCCTTATAACCCGGAGGGTTAGATTTTCATAACCGCAGGTAAGCGCAGCGCAGCCTGCGGTAGAAACGCTGTACGCAACGTCTTTACTGCCTG
>JAIRYD010000182.1 GCA_031267935.1 Tannerella sp. | reverse complement strand
CGTCCTTCGCGGCCGCATGTACCTGCCACCGTGCCCTCGTACCACGTGGCCCTGTTTTCGTCGAAACAGGTGATGGCTTTCTGCAGGCTGTCGACAAAATGCGTAAGCGTGTGATGCTTTAAGCTCGCTTCATACAGGTCGAGATAGATTTTCATATCCGAAAAATCAGATATTTGCATGAAATATAGCCAGTCATCGTAGAGAGGCAGGAACATCGTATAATGCTGTTTCACGTAATCCCGTCTGTCGGCGGCGCGGATCAGCGCCTTGAGTTTGTCGAGACCGAGGCCCGTTTCGATCTCGCCGGAATATTCGTCCCGGGGGATGGATTTCAGTTTTTCGTGGAGTGCGGCGATCTCATCCGCATCCAGAAGCATCAGCCAGAAAAAAGGTATCGGATGACTGCCTTCGAAAAGAACAACTTCTTCTCCGTCCCTCTGCCTGGCAAAAATACAGGAACAACCTCTCATCTCCATGCTTCCCGGTTAGTTGGCTTTCAAAAATGTGCTGACGACCGTTTCATTTTTCTGTTTCAGGTCGTCGATGGATTTACCGCCACTGTAGGCCACGTAGTAGGCCAGATTGAGCAGCCGCTGTTTCACCAGAATCACGTTTGCCGCGCTGACGACGCTTGTTTCCGTGCCCTCGTCGCTTTTGTATTTCATCAGTACAATCATCGTCCGCACATTCGGATAGGGCGAATATTTCTCCAGCAGGACAGGCTTTTCCGCCTTCACCGCACCCATGTTCTTCTCGATCTGCTCGAATCCCTCCCTGTCGAAAAGCGATTTTTCCAGACCGGCCGTTTTCGTTTCCAGATCGTTGACGGCCGCCTGATAATTTTCGTACTGGTATTCGCCGTAGAGCATGAAATACGTGTCGTATGTAATCAAGCCCAGCGAGTCGATTTTTCCGTACGTTTCATTATTAAGGTAATAACCCAGAACAGGTCCCGATATGAGATAAGGCTGCACGATCTGCTTCACGTTTTCATGTGCGAGACATTCCTGCATGCCTCTGATTTCGGGCAAACAGATATTGACGTAACCATAGAAAACGGAATTTTTGCAAACCGTTCCCTTATTGCCTGTACCCGAGCAGCCTGTCAATACAAGCAGCGCCAGAAGTCCGATTATTTTTTTCATCTGCAATTTGTTTGTCATATTCAGCGCAAAGATAATGAAAAGTATAAATCAAACATCCAAAGTTTTTTATTGTTGAAAAAAAATCATATAATCCCGTCCGAATCATTACCTTTCAGTTGGCGGTTAACCGCGTCGATATAATTGAGTATTTCGTCCCGGCCGTCTTTTGTGGTGGATGAGGACGTCAGTATGGGCGGCAGCTCCTCCCACGTTTCCAGCATTTTATCCGAATAGATGTGTATGTTTTCGTGCAGACGGCTTTTACTGATTTTGTCTGTTTTGGTAAAGATGATGGCAAAAGGGATGCCGTTTTCGCCCAGCCATTCCATAAAAGCCAGGTCGTTTTTATGCGGTTCGTGGCGGCAGTCGATCAGGACGAAAAGATTTGTGAGTGCATCCCGCTCAAGGATATACGTTTCGATAATCCGGCGAATGTTTTCGCGTCCCTGCAGTCCGCGCTGCGCATAACCGTATCCCGGAAGGTCTACCAGATACCATTCGTCGTTGATGGTGAAATGATTGATTAATTGCGTCTTGCCCGGCTTCTGCGAAGTCTTCGCCAGCTGTTTCCGGCCGGTCAGCATGTTCACCAGCGATGATTTGCCTACGTTCGAGCGGCCGGTGAAGGCATATTCGGGACGGTCTCCGCTGGGGCATTTTCTGAAATCCGAATTGCTTGCAATGAATGATGCGTTTTTTATTTCCATAAAATCAAGTATTTGAGTTGACAGGCGGTTTTCCGGAACATATCCGCAATCCGGCAAATGTGATGGCGCCGTTCAGCATCAGTATTTCGTAGCCGAATTTGTAACCGCTTGAAGATGAAACGATATTTTCGATAATAAAACATGTCACAGGCGCAGCGACACAGATGTACGGCACGAGGCGGTCTTTCGGTATCCGCCCGGTAAACAGTCCGAAGGCAAACAGTCCCAGCAGCGGGCCATACGTGTAGGATGCCACCCGGTAAATGGCGTCGATCACGCTCCGGTTGTTTACGGCTCTGAAAGCCAATATGATCATCACGAACACGACGGACATCAGGAGATGCACCTGCATTCGTGTCCGGCGTGCTTCGGCAGCTTCTTTCTTTTCGATGTCCAGTATGTCGACGCAAAAAGACGTGGTCAGCGCCGTCAGTGCCGAGTCGGCGCTGCTGAACGCCGCCGCAATGATGCCGACGGTGAAAAACAGCAGGGTAGCGTCGCCCAAAACACCTGACGTACAGAACATGGGCAGGATGTCATCGCCCGAAGCCGGCAGTTCGATGTGCATCTGTGAGGCAGCGCTTATCAGCAATATGCCCAGACAGAGGAACAGGAAATTGATCGGCGTGAAAGCGAAGCCGTACGAATACATGTTTCGTTTTGCATCTTTCAGATTCCTGCACGACAGGTTCTTCTGCATCATGTCCTGATCGAGTCCCGTCATGACGATTGTGATGAAGATGCCGCTCAGAAACTGCTTCGCGAAATGCTGCGAACTGCCCCAGTCCTTAAATTCGAACAGGCGGAAATGCGGACTTTCCGTGATGGTCCGTACCATTCCGTGCATGTCCGTACCGAGTTTGTCCTTTACCTGCCAAATGATCATTATCAACATGGCTGTAAGGCATATAGCCTGTAGCGAATCCGTCCATACGATGGTCTTGATGCCGCTGCGGCAAGTGTAGAGCCAGACGAGGAAGACGCTGGCCGCCGCCGTCACGCCGAAAGGGATCTGCCAGCGGTCGAACACGTACGTTTGTAAAACCAGCACAACCAGATAAAGACGTGCCGCGGCGCCGGTCATTTTCGACAGGATGAAAAACGACGCGCCGGTTTTGTAGCCGCTCAGCCCGATGCGATTTCGCAGGCAGGTGTAGATGGACGTCAGCTGGAGCCTGTAGTAGAGCGGCAGCAGGATTTCGGCAATCACGATGTATCCGAAAAAAAAGCCGAACACCATCTGCATGTAGGTCATATCCGTCTGCCGCACCCAGCCCGGGACGGACACGAATGTCACGCCCGACAGCGACGAACCGATCATCCCGATGGCTACAATGTACCACGGCGATTTGCGGCTGCCCAGAAAAAAAGCTTCGTTATGCGAACTTTTGCTTCCCGTGATCCATGCAATAAGCAGTAACACGGCAAAATATGCGACAATGACAAGTAGAATGACCATACAGTGAAACTTGCGACAAAGGTACGCATTATCGTTGAGAATCAAAAAAAAAGAAATCGTCTCCGAAATAAAAATACAAAACTTGCAGCGGATTTGTCAGGCATGAGAAAAAAACACGTATCTTTGTACATGGTTTTGAACAGGCACGAAAAACGGATATAATGCAGCGAGATATGTTCAATCAATTTCAGAAGTTACTGAAAGAGACGGATGGCGACTTTCATATCCTTGAGCAGAGGATTCCGGTCGAAACGCAGATGGAGTACTTTAAATATTCCGACCATCTGCGCAAGGAGGCATCGCCACCAAACGAATCGGACTACGAACTGCTGCTCACGGACTTGTACAGTCCCTTCTCGACGCTCGAAGAGAAAAAATACGTCCTTTCGATGCTTGCCATCTCGAAGGAGGTAAAGGCATACCGTTTGTTGGAAAAGTACGCGCGCGATGCCATGCCGGATATGGTGGACTGGGCATGTATGGCGCTGATTGAGAGTCGTATTGCACTGGAAACCGAACTCTCGGACGAGAAACAGATTTATATCTCCACCGGACTGGGCGGGCGGGGAAACAAACTTCGTTTTTTCGTGCTGTTTTTCTCGGCAGAAGGGAAACCTTTCCTTGAGTATCAGAACCGGACTGTTGAAAAGGAGTTTGCGTTTGCTCTTCCTCAATATGACTGCGAAATAGAGCGGCTGACCGTCAGGGAACGGCATGTCGAAATGCTTTTCCTGGCGCCTATACGGCTCAACATCAAGACGGTCATAGACCGCGTGATGGACGAATGCAACCAGTACGGCGGATTTCTGGCCAGGACGTATACCGTCACCAACGTGAAGGAACTCGGTGAAGAAGAAATCGCCAATATCATGAAAGAAAATGGAAATCATCAGACAGGCAATTAAGTACGGAGTTGTCGGCGTCGGCAATACGCTGCTTACGCTGCTCATCATCTGGATCATGACCAAATGGATGGGATGTTCGGAGGCGCTTTCCAATTTTGTCGGATATGCAGTCGGATTCGTAAACAGTTATTTGTGGAACAGGCAATGGACGTTTCGCAGCAAATCGGACTGGAAAAAAAGCGCCCTGCGTTTCTTCGGCGTGTATGTGGTTTGCTATGTACTGCAACTGCTCCTGCTGCTTGTCATGAACAGGGTCTGTCCCGAAAATCCGCCGCTGTACGGTTTTTTCCGGCCCGTACTGCAGTCGCTCCATGTCGACGCGCTCTTCTACATTCAGATACTTGCCATGATATTTTATACCGTAATCGCTTTTATAATCAATAAATTCTATACTTTTAAATCGTAAGACGGATGGCAAAACTGTCGATCATCATACCATGCTACAACGAAGAAGCATCGCTTGCGGAATGCTACAGGCGCACCGGAACTGCGCTGGCGGAACTGGACTGCGAGACGGAAATCATTTACGTGAATGACGGCAGCAATGACCGTACGCGGGAGATACTGGACACGATGGCCGGAGAAGATAAGCGGGTGAAAGTGATACACTTTTCGCGCAATTTCGGCCATCAGCCGGCCGTGTCCGCAGGGATAAAAAACTGCGATTCGGACTGGGCGCTCATCATGGATGCCGACCTGCAGGACCCTCCCGAACTGATTCCCGACATACTCGGCCTGTGCCGGGCGGAACACGCCAACAGCGTGTACTGCGTGCGTCGCTCGCGCGAAAAGGAAAGCTGGTTCAAACAGTTCACCGCCAGGCAATTTTATCGCATGATGAACCGCATGAGCGAAATAGAGTTTCCGCTCGACGTGGGCGATTTTCGCCTGATCGACCGCAAGATAATGAACGAGTTCAGCAAACTGAAGGAGAACGGCAAATATATCCGCGGACTGGTCAGCTGGATAGGTTTCAAGCAGATTCCATACTATTACGAACGGAAAGCGCGCATCGCGGGCGAAACCAAGTATCCGCTGAGCAAGATGCTGAAATTTGCGTCGACAGCCCTGCTTTATTTCTCGAAAAAACCGCTTCAGATCATGATCGGTCTGGGGTTTCTCGCCGTCATCATCGGTATCGTTTTGGCGATATGGGTCATACTTGGCAAGATATACGGATTCAGCAATGCCGAGATGGGATGGACGTCGACCATCACCGTTACGGTATTTTTCGGCGGTGTACAGCTGCTTACCATCGGCGTGCTGGGACAGTACATCGGCGTGCTTTTCGATGAAATCAAGGACCGTCCGGAATATATCATTGACGAAAAACGGAATTTCTGACCGGATTTTCGAGTCACTCCCAAGAAACTGACGGCGCCGCCGGCGAAAACGCTGCGCCGATTTGAATGACACACGGCATTCCTTACTCCGAATTGACGGGAATGTCGTACTTTTGCCGCATGAAAGTGTCGGAGGATTTTTTTTCTTTTGTCAGGGCGCATGCGGCAGACGATTTGTCGCAGTTGCTGCTTTCGGCCGGACGTTATCCCGGTATCGACGTGCCTTTTGCCGTGGAACAGATTGCGGCGCGGCGAAATCTGCGCGGCAAGCTGCCGCTTTGGGAGGCGGACGGGAGGTTGCTTTTCCCGTCGCGGACGGCGGCCGAACAGTGCTCGTCCGAACTCGCGGCACGTTACAAACTGCAACTGCTGGAAGGTGAAAATCATCTCTGCGACCTGACCGGAGGCCTGGGAGTGGATTCGTATTATTTTGCCCGGCAAACGGCGCGCGTGACTTACGTGGAGTGCGACGCAACCTGTTTCGATACGGCGATGTACAATTTTGAAAGACTGAATGTGAAAAATATCGTGGGCTTTCGCGCGGACGCCCGTGAAGTATTGGACGAGATCCCTGCGGCAGACGTGTTCTACGTCGACCCGGCGCGGCGTGTGACGGGCAATACGCGCGTCTTTGCCCTGCATGATTGCATGCCCGACCTGTCGGAGATGCTGCCCGGGCTTCTGCGCCGCGCGCCGAAAGTCATTGCCAAACTTTCCCCGATGTTGGACATCCGGCATACGCGGGCGCTGCTGTCCGGGACGAGCGAGATACACGTTGTCGCCGTGCGGAATGAATGTCGGGAACTGCTGTTTGTCGTGCGGCGCGGAACGGCAGGCGACGACCCGGCGGTGCATTGCGTCAATTTCACTTCCGACGGCGGCGCGCAGACATTCCGCTTTCGCCGGCAGGAAGAACGGAGCGCGGAAAATGTCGTTTGCAACCGGATGCTTGGCTACCTCTATGAACCGAATGCGTCGATACTGAAAGCCGGGGCATACAAACTGGTGGCGTCGCGGATGAGTATATGCAAGTTGCATGTGAGCAGTCATTTGTATACTTCGGACGAATACCTTCCGTCTTTTCCGGGACGTATTTTTCGCGTCGAACGCGTGTTTCCATTCAACAATGCCGTTTGCCGCACGATTGCCCGTACCGTTCCGCAGGCGAACGTATCGACGCGCAATTTCCCGCTTTCCGTCGACGAACTGTGCAAACGCCTCCGCGTAGCCGGCGGTGGAGATGCGTATCTGTTTGCCACCACGCTGGCCGACAACGGAAAAGTGTTGATTCTCTGCCGCAAAACGGCGTGAAAATCTCTATTCACCTGAGTTTTGGATAAGCAAACCTCATTTTTACCTGATTCAAACAACAAAACAACCCCGGCAGTTCGAGTTTTCGATGCCGCAAACCTGTTTTCGGGTCTAAGAAACCTGTTTTCGTAGCTAAAAAACCTGTTTGTGTAGCTAAACAATCTGTTTGTGTAGCTAAACAATTTGTTTGTGTAGCTAAACAATCTGTTTGTGTAGCTAAACAATCTGTTTGTGTAGCTAAACAATCTGTTTGTGTAGCTAAACAATCTGTTTGTGTAGCTAAACAATTTGTTTGTGTAGCTAAACAATTTGTTTGTGTAGCTAAAAAACCTGTTTTCGGAGGGCGGTATAGCGGTTTCCGCAATATTCGCCCGTGCAATGTCGTTCTCTCGCTCGCCGCGCATCAGC
>JAIRYD010000154.1 GCA_031267935.1 Tannerella sp. | reverse complement strand
TCGGATTCTATTATATACTTTGCTTCCCAGTTCCATGTCCAACCGGTTGTCATATTCCGTTTTAACTTGCTTATTCGTTGTATCCGTTTCCCGTTATGCCGGATATCTTGCTCAAAATCTTTCAGGTCTTCAAATATTCCTGTGGCGTCAAAGAGGTCGAATACTAACAGTCCGTTGTCTTTCAATGCGCGATGTATGCCTGTCGAATAAAGTTGTGTCATTGTCTTATATGTTTTTTTCCTGCGCGGAGCTTCATTCCACGATCCGTGCTGCAGCATACAGGGGATAGTTTGTCACATGTCGATGAATGCCGAAGTTCTCCGGCGAGCAGCGGATGCCCCGGGCATATCCCTTTTCGGACAGGAACCGGTGCATGTGTTGCCGGCCGCTTTCCGGTCCCGCAACGACTTCGACGGGCACGATGTCGGTTTGGCGCTGCACGACATATTCCATTTCGGCCTGGCTGTTCAGTCTTTCGTCCTGCCAGTAGTACAGCGGCACGGGACGGTCGTCCGGCGCCGCCTTCAACATTTCCAGCCCGACAAACAGTTCGGCCGAGGCGCTTCCGGCGGCATGTGCAAGTCCTCCGGAAGCGAACGTCTGCTCCAGATCGAGCTGCAGAAGACGGTGATATATTCCCGTATCCATCACGATATATTTGCGGAATTTGGCATTCGTGCCGGCTGCCAGGGGGAATGTCGCGGCCGACGTATGCACGACGGGATAAATGAATCCGGCCTGTTCCAGCAATCTGATACATTCCTTGATCTGCGGGTGATTGGAGTCGCGCGAGGCTTTGGAATAGTTGAATTTGCTTCCCGTCTGGCGGGCGACGGACGTGAACACCTCGTACAGCCGCCCGGTCAGCATGCGATGTCTGTATTTTGAAAAATCGTCGCAGAGCGCACGGATCGAATCGTCCAGCGCCTGCTGACATTCGGCCCACGAGCCTCCGCCGGCACAGGTGGCAACGACCGCCGGCATGCCTCCGGCGAGTATGAAGCGCGCCAGCGGGTCGGCGTACTGTGCGTGCACGTCGGCGGGAAACGGTTTCCCGGGCGAGGCGTCCCGCAGGGCGTCGGCCAGGCAGTGGCGGTCCGTCGCCCGAAGATATTCTTCGAACGAGAAGGGATATATGTACCGCGAGCGGATACATCCGATGCCGAAGGCCGAGAGCGCTTTCAGGGCGGGCGGCAGCAGCGAGCCGGCGGCAACGACATGCAGTTCGGGGCAGTCGCTGAAAAAACGGCTCAGCAGCGTAAAGGCGGGAAGGCATCGCTGTATCTCGTCGAAAAACAGCAGCGTGTGTCGCGGCACGACGGGCGTATCATAAATGCGGGAAAGTTCGCGACAGATTTGCCGCGGCGCCATGCCGCGTTTGAAAAGGTTTTTCACGTGCGTTTCGAGGTCGTCGTTTTCGAAATTGATTTCTACGAAATATTCAAACTGACGGGCCAGCTCCCGCACGGCCGAGGTCTTGCCCGCGAGTCGCGCGCCGTGCAGCAGCAGCGGTTTGCGGTTTGCGGACTGTTTCCATACAGACAGGTACCGATCGATGTTTCGTGTCAAGTATTTTCTGCACATACGAGTTATTTATGGCGTAAAGGTAGTGCATTTTTACAAAAACAGGTGATTATTCTTTTTTCTTTTGTGCAAACACGGAGGACACAAAGAGAACGATGAACTATGAACGATGATCGATGAATGATGATCGGGTTCATCGTTAAACTCGCAATTTCAAACCGCGTGAAGTATATCATTTCGTTTTCCGGTACGCGGGAATGCTTTTCCGCATATCGTGCGCTGTTTTTAATCGGCTATTCTCTTTGTGTACTCCGTGTACTTCGTGTTTGAATAAAGAAAAAATATTCTTCAATGTATGTCGATATTTATTTGATAAATGATTTTTGCAGGAAACAGTTTCTTGCATTTTATCGGATTTATGATTTTGGCTGCTCACAAAATTGTGTTTTGTGTCTGGAAAATGGTTTTGGCTGCTCACAAAATCGTGTTTTGTGTCCGAAAAATGATTTTGGCAAGTTACAAAAGCATGTTTTGTGTCCGAAAAATGGTTTTGGCAAGTTACAAAAGCATGTTTTGTGTCCGAAAAGTCGTTTTGGCAGATTACAAAATTAGTTTTTGTGTCCGAAAAGTCGTTTTGGCAAGTTACAAAATTAGTTTTTGTGTTCGAAAAGTCGTTTTGGCAGATTACAAAATCGTTTCCGGTATTCGAAAAGTGGTTTTGGCTGTATACAAAATTGTTTTTTATGTCATGATTGCGGTATTGGCGGATGCCATGATTATGTTTGAGGTTTGATCTGTCGTTTTTGAAGATGACATGGATGATGGACGTAGATGAGAGTCGGGAGTGGGAGTTGCGGGATTCGTGTCGTGATGAGGGGGCGGAGTGCGGAGGGGACTTTTGCGGGGGCGGGTGTTTGCTGTTCCGGTAAGATATTTACCGGTATCCGGGAGGGAGGGATCGGCGGGAAGGGGGTGATGGGAAAGGGCGGGGGATTTCCGTGCCGGGCGGTTGCTTGCAGCGGGGCGGGGGACGGGCGTCCGGCTGCGGTGCGGGCGGTGATGGAAGTTATCGTACGGAGGTGCGGAGGGAGGCGGTGATGTCGGTCATTTTTCCGTGGTCGACGCGGTAGAGGCGCTGGTTGGTGGTGGGTGCGTCGAGTCCGCCGAGGGGTTCGACATAGGGGCCGAGCTTGATGTAGTCGAAGCATGCCGTGGCGCCGTCGAAGAGGCGGGTACGTCCGGAATACCATGCTGTTTTCAGGCTGCCCGCCGTGTGTTTTCGTGCGAGGGCGGCGAGTTGCATCACTTCGCGGGGGTCGCCGTCGCCTCCCATGAAGCAGAGGCAGGTGACGGCGCCGGCGTAGGCGTCGAGCAGTCCGCGGAGGACGTTTTCGGTGAGCGCTTCGCCGGCGTCGTCCTGCAGGTGTGGGCTGTGGCATCCGCGGCAGTGGTTGGGGCAGCCGGAGAGGTTGAGGGCGAGCGTGACTTCGCCGGGTATTTCCCGGAAGACGATGTCATAGCTGGCGTAGCGTAGCATAGTGGCGTCGGGCCGCTTCCTGCTGGCGGGGATAGGAGAAGTTGCTGACGCGTTTCATGTAGCCGATGATGCGCGTGAGGTAGTCGGTGTCGGTGCTTCCGCATGCGGGGCATTGCTTGAGGCTGCGTTTGTCGATGTTTCCGCAGTCGTTGCAGACGGTGTTGGGGATGTTGAAGGTAAAATAGTTACATTCTTCGCGGGCTGCCACGCGGAGGAGCTGCCGGTACTGTTCGCGGTTGAGGTGTTCTTCGAGGTTGAGGTGGAGGGCGGATCCGCCGGTGAGGTGTTCGATGTACTTGCGTCCGTGCAGGCGGAATTTGTCGACGATGTTGAGCGACGTGTCCTCGACGATGTAGAAATAGCTGTTGTAGCAGTCGCGCAGGACTTTGTAGCCGGCTTCGCGGTCCCACTTGGCGTGTTTGACGCCGACGTTTTCGGCCGGAATCATTTCGCAGTTGAACATTCTTTCGTCCGTGCGGTAGCGCCGGTTGTAGCGTTCGATGAGTCCGAGTATCCGGCGTACGAATTCTTCGTAGCGCGGATTGTCGGTGATTTCGATGCCCATGAATTCGGCGGCCTCGACCAGGCCGTTTACTCCGACGGTGAGATATTGCCTGCGCAGGCTGATGTATCCGGCGTCGAAGAGCGGGAGCATGCCTTTCTCCTGCATGTCTTTCAGGTTTTCGTTGTAGGCGATCTGCGTTTTGTGGACGAGGTCCGTGATTTCTTCGAGAAAAGCGAGGTAGTGGATTCCGTCCCTTGCGGCTTTCTGCACGCATCGGTTGAGGTTGATCGTCAGCACGCTTTTCGAGCCGGTCGATACGCCTCCGGCGCCGAGCGTGTAGCTGAAGCTGTTGTCCTGTATCTCGTTTCGCAGGCGGCAGCAGCTGCTCAGCGAGTCGGCATTGTCGCTCATGTAGGTGAAAAACGAATGTCCTTCGGCATACATTTCGGCCGTGAAGTCGGCGTATTCCGTGTCTTTCGCGTCGCCGTTCGCGGTCAGCAGGGCCATCGTTTCGACGGGGAAGGTGAGTATGGCGCGCGTCCGTTCGCGGTTGAACCATTTCATGAAACGCTTCTGGAGCCAGTTGAGCGAGTCCCAGTCGGGGCGGCTGCCGTCGGGGAAGACGAATTCGCCGAACAGACTTTCGAAGTAAAAGCGGTCGTAGTAGGAAATGTTCCAGAATACGGCCTGGAAATTGCGCGCGCCCGTCGGCTGGTTGATGGAGTAGACGATCTGCTCGAAGCAGTCGGACACGATCTTGTCCATCGTCCGCGCCCGCAGCGAGAGGTCGACCGTCCTGTCCGGGTTCCGGTAATATTCGCGTCCGTATTCCAGGCCGATGAAATAGTTCAGGTACATCAGGAATTCAGGCGTGGCGCAGGCGCCGCTGAGCATGCTGGACACCATGAAGACGAGGTTCACGAATCCGCCGCAGAACGATTTCAGGTTGGTCGGCTTGCGCGAGTTGCCGCCGATGGAAATCGTGCCTCCGATGAGCCACGGATACATCGTGATGCTGGCGCAGTAGTTGGCCAGGCTCGTTTCGTCGTTCTTGTATATGTAATGACTGTTGAGCAGTTCCAGATAGCGGTCCGCCACTTCCCGCCCGTACATTTCGCGCAGGCGGTCGGTGAGGAGGCGGCGGTTCAGGCGGATGAAGTTCGATTTGGGCAGTTCGCCGATGAGCGTCGCCATGTTTTTGTTTTCGACGTTGGCATTGGCGTCGTACTTGCTGCCGGTTGCCGCGTTGCTGGCGTCGCAGTATTCCATCAGGAACTGCAGCTTGTCGCGCACCTCGCGGTCTTCGGTATGCCTCTGGCGATAGAGCATGTACGACTTGGCCACGGCATAGCAGCGTTCCGCCATCAGCGCCACCTCCACCTGGTTCTGAATATCTTCCACCGTCGTCCCGTTCGATATGTTAAGCCGGCAGAGGATGCCGGTCATTACTTCTTCCGAAGCGAAGCTGCCTGCCGACAGAAATGCCCGGGCAACTGCATTTCTGATTTTTTCGATGGAAAAGCACTCTCTTTTCCCGTCTCTCTTGATGATCAACAATTCCATAGTTATAAATATTAGTTATGTGTGTGCTCGGTAATGCAACCTTCCGGCAGGGGGGGCATGCGGAACGGAAAACTTCTGCGGTGTGATCGTTCGGCCGCCCGCGTGTGTGTGGCGACGCACCTGAAACAGTCCGTATCCTGCAGCTTTTCTCCCGAAAGCTCCAATCTGTCATACATATCGGCAGGTCTTCTGACTCGTTCCGGATGATGCGCCGCCTTCCCGTCGAAACCGGCAGTGGCATGTGAGAGGGCGCATTCCTTTTCTTGGAACTTACAGCTACGGGGATAGTTCCCGACTTTCACGGGATTCTCTTTTCATCCGGATTGCACGGGTGGCAATCCGGAAACCGAATGTACGGGGGCAAAGATAATCATAAAATCGATTCCGCCAACCCCGATGTCGAAATCAAAATACGCGGACGGCACGAATCCCGTCGAACCGCACCGGCGAAAAGCATCCGTACCGTCCGCGCGCAAATCGCGGTTGCCGCGTCAGAACTGCGTGAACGATTTGGAAACGAACTCCATCACCAGCGGCAGTTCCATCCGCCAGTAGGTCCACGTATGTCCGCCGTCTTTCACGCGATATTCGTGCGGAATTTCCTTTTCGCGAAACAAAATGTGCAGCATGCCGTTGTCACGAAACAGAAAGTCGTCGTCGCCGCAGCTGACATACCACCGCACGCGCCGGATCTGCTCCATCTCTTCCGTCGTCGCGTTGTTCAGGATATATTCGAAACCATATTTGCGGCCGAACGCTTCGAGCCGGTCCTTCGGCGCCTTCGAATCGCGTATCAGCCAGTTGCCGCCCGTGGTGGCGCTCAGCGGAGCGGCGGCGGCAAAGATGTCGGGGCGATGCAGAGCGTAGAAAATCGTTCCGCCGCCGCCCATCGACAAGCCCGAAACGGCACGATAGCGGCGTTCGCTCCTCACGCGATACGTCTTCTCGATGTGCGGAATCAGTTCGTCGAAAAAGAAATCTTCATAGGCAAAACTGCCGTCGGGCTGATTGAAGTAGCCCTTCACCTGCGTATTGCCGTCGGGCATGACGATAATCATCGGCGCCGCCCGTCCTTCGGCAATCGCCCTGTCGGCAATCTGTCGCACCTGTCCGAACTGAACCCATCCCGTGTGGTCGTCGCCGCTGCCGTGAAGCAGATACAGCACGGGATAGCTCACGTCGCTCTCTTCGTAGCCCGGAGGCAGGTAGACGGCATACTTGCGGTCCATCTTCAGGATGTCGCTTTTGAGGGTGCGTGTTTCGTACACGCGGCTTTCCTGTGCGCCCCCATACGGGGCGAAACAGGACAGCATCACGATAATCAATAATACATTTTTCATAGAATGACTGTTTAAAGGTGAAATATTGTGACAAAGGTAAGAATAATTTTGAAACGCCCTCCTTTCTTCCGGCGCGCACCCGCATCATTCGCACGCCGCCGCCCGAATGATACGAATCCGCGCCGGAAAGCATTGCAAACCGTAAACGATACCCCCCCATTCATCGTTCATCGTTCATCGTTCATCGTTTCCCTGGCCGTCCGTTCGAGAAGGAATACGGGAAATCGTCCGCCGCCGTTCCGCGCGAGGTGTTGGGGGAGGCGGACATGTCGAAGTCGATGACGGCGCCGTCCGCGAGCGTGGCGTGTTTCACGTAA
>JAIRYD010000139.1 GCA_031267935.1 Tannerella sp. | reverse complement strand
TTGCAAAAATCGTCTGCAATACAATAAATTTCGGTAATTTTGTCGCTGGTAAGTTGTGCCATAATCTTTATTCATTTTATTGATTTACAGATACAAATATAATAAAAATTATCCAACTTGCCATTTTTTTCATACTTTTCTTACATCGAACTCAGGTTGTTAGGTGCTCGCAACGGGCGTGGCGGCTTGTTTTGTTTCACACGGTCGCTCATTCCTCATCCGCGGCTACTTCTGCCCCCTTAAACCCCAACAAGGAAGTCGCTACGCTCCATTTTTTATAAGGGGTCAACCGCCGCTTATTGTTGTGCTCGCCTGCGGGTCGCTCGGGCTAATCGGGCTGTCACGATTTTTGCATGTTCCGTTCCGTTTTTTTGCCCGCCCTTTTCAGCGGTCTTTGCCGTGTTCGCTTTGGTCATTCCGTTACACTCCATTCCCGCCGCTCACACCGCAAAACATTGTGTATCCCAAGCAAGAGCCGCCCCGCCTCAATCATTCCATTCCACAAGTTCCATTTCATTCATTCGGCGTGTCGGCACTTGCCCTGCCCGCAAAAAAACTACACTACACGGCAAAAAATCGCGCCAGCCCTGCCGCTAAAGCGGTAGGCAGGCGCAGCCCTCATTCCGCTACGCTACATTGCGGGCTATCTGCGTCTGCCACCCTCGCTCCACTCGCAGACGGCTCGCTCTTCTCCACTCCGCAGGCGGCGGAACAGTCACCTTCGCATGGGAAGACAACAGCGGCGTAGGCTCTGCCAGACAAATCGACAAGGCGTTAATCGCCGTTGTCAATCCCGCTAAAAGCGAAGCGGTCTTCGACACCGCCGACACCGAACGTACCGACACCACGCAAGACATCGTCACCCCTGCCGACTGGATTGGCAATGAAGTTGAGGCGTATATCGGTTTCATTTCCGAAGACGGCAAAGAAGTTGCCAACAGCGTGTATTTGGGCACAATTACCGTTGCCTAACCGCAAACGATTAAACGTTTTCTTGCAGAAGAGCCGCCTGAAAAGCGGTTTTTTATGCCAAAAAACTATGCTTCATCCAATACTTGCATTTGTTTGTCAAAAATGTTTTATATCTTTGTAATATAGTATTTTAGATTCTATAAATTGTGAGTTTAACGATAAACGATAAACGATGAACTATGACAGGATTCATCGTTCACAAAACCATGCCGCGCACAGTATACTTATTTCGCATTTCCAAATACCCCGGAATCCGCGGATTCTACCACCAAACGCGGAGAAAATGCCCCGGAATCCGCGGATTCTGCCATCAAATGCAGAGGGAATGCCCTGTTTCGTGATGGCGGCGTTTCATCGCGTCATTTGCGAGGCACGAAGCGATCCGGCCACCGTGCAGACCGGATTGCTTCACGGCATTTGCAATGAAAAAAAACGGCAGTCCGAACTTCACCCGGCCGAAACGATGTGCCGTACTTCTTCGCATTCTGTTTTGCAATCCTTAAATTTAACATTTCTCGAATTATTTTTCTTCTTCAGTTTCAACTTTCCGCATCCCTGTATTTCCGGATTATTGCCGCCGACATGCCTTTTTTATGCCGCTTTGTCGCCGAATAGCATCCATTAATCGAAAATTAATAAAATATTAAGCGTCATTAATCGAATCTTTAATTCGAATGATCGCAATGTAGCCCTACTTTTGCATCGACTAATTTTACATCGTGTATAAAATGAGCGAAACAGAAATTACTTTTTTTATATAACCGTAAAACATTTTTCTATTATTTATTTTAATGAAAAGCATTTGAAACATGAAAAAGATTCGATTGACAAAAAAGAGAAACTCAGGCCGGAACGCTTGCCTGCTCGCGCTGACGCTTATGACGTCCGTCGCAACCGTGCAAGTCGCTTCCGCGCTACCTGCGGACGGCTCGTCGTCCGAGCGGTATGAAATTGCGCAGGAAAGAAGAGTTTCCGGGAAAGTAACCGACATTGACGGTTCCGAACTTCCCGGAGTGAGCATCCTCGTCAAAGGCACGACCAACGGGACAACTACCGACTTGAGCGGTAATTATTCCCTGGCCAACGTGCCCGCAAACGGGACTATGGTATTTTCCTTCATTGGAATGGTCACGCAGGAAGTCGCCGTCGACGGCAGGCAGCAAATCAACGTCACGCTGGAAGAAGACGCCATCGGACTGGACGAAGTGGTTGCCATCGGATATGGCGTACAGCGTAAATCTGACGTGACCGGCGCCGTGAGCACCGTGAAGGCGGACGAACTGATGAAACGGCCCATCCTGCGGCTCGAACAGGCATTGCAGGGCACGACTCCCGGCGTGCAGGTAGTGAGCAACAGCGGACAGCCGGGCAAAGGACTGGCGGTAAAGATTCGCGGCGCAAGCTCCATTTCCGGTGGTACGGATCCGCTGTACGTCATCGACGGGCAGATAGGCGGAGGCATCGACGCGCTGAACCCGAATGACATTCAATCCATCGAAATCCTCAAGGACGCTTCGGCTTCGGCCATCTACGGATCGCGGGGAACGAACGGCGTGGTGCTGGTGACGACCAAATCGGGCGAACTGGGCAAACCGAAAATCAGCTTCAGCGGCTACCTGGCCAGCGCCAGCGTGCCAAAACGCATCGAATTGCTGACGGCAGCCGAATTTGCCGAAACCATCAACAAGTATTATTCGGCTTCGGGCAACGCTTTTTCGGCGGCTCAAATCGAAGAACTGAGGCGCACGGGCGGCACCGACTGGGCAGGAGAACTGGAGCAGACACCGCTGATACAGAACTACGACCTGAACATCTCGGGCGGTAACGAGACGTTCCGTTACAGGATTTCGTACAATCACATGGATCAGCCCGGTATTATCAAAAACTCATGGTATGCGAAAGACAATCTCCGCGCAAACCTCGACATCAAGGTCAACAGTCGTCTGGATGTGAAATTCAACATATCGTATATCCAGCCGAAATCCCAGAATGCGGAATACGGCGGCGACATCTACGATCCGTTCTCAGCAGCCAACATCTTCGACCCCACATTACCCGTATATAACGAAAACGGAGAATACAATATGGCTTCCACATGGGGTTCGAACGGCACCAATCCGGTGGCCGAAATCAACGAAAGCCGCGAAACCAAAAGTTGGAAGACTACGGTTGGCACCGGTATTCTTACCTATAAAATTATGGACGGACTGACCTTCACGTCGAACAATACCTACTCGAGCGGATCGGAGTTCAGCCGCAGTTTCAGGGGTGAACATACGGGCGACGGTGCAGGCAGTACCACACGCGCCGAAATCTATTCCAGCAGTTCGTACGGACTCCAGAGCAGTAACTTCCTGACGTACGACAAAACGTTCGGCGGCAGCCATCACCTGACCGCCACATTATTGTATGAGCGCAGCCAGGGCGAAAACATCAATCAGCGGGGCCGGGCGCGCCAGTTATCCACCACCGCACTCACTTACTACAACCTCCGGCTGGGCGCTGCACAGGAAACGGAATCGGGCTACAGCAACGACGCCATGCAGTCGTACATGCTCCGCGCAAACTATTCGTACAAGGATCGCTATCTCCTGACGCTTTCCATGCGCCGCGACGGTTCGTCCAAACTGACGGAGAAGTACGACAACTTCCCTTCGGCCGCCATTGCGTGGAACATCGCCCGCGAAAGTTTCCTCGAAAACCATGACATCATCTCGGGGCTGAAAATCCGTGCCAGCTACGGCGAAACGGGCAACCAGGCCATCGGCGCATATTCCACCATTCCAAGAATCAGCACGGGAAGCCCGTACTATTTCGACGGTAAAACATCCATTACAACCACACCGCTCGGAACGCCCGTATCAAAAAACCTCAAATGGGAGCATGCCAAACAGAGCGACCTTGGTATTGATGCGGTACTCTACAACGGACGGCTGACTTTTACAGCCGACGTTTACAACAAGGATGTAGTCGACCTGCTCTACGACTTCAACGCGCCGAGCTACATGGGCGGAGGCACCTATAAGCGCAATATCGGAACGCTGAACAACCGCGGTCTCGAAATGACGCTGGGCGGCATACCCGTGAACAACCGCGACTTCTCGTGGAACAGCTTCCTGACCGTATCGTTCAACCGCAACAAGGTAGTCGACCTTGGCGGCGAAGACAATGTAGGCTACGGCGGCGTCGGCACGTTTGGCGCCGGAGCGTCGCGCCTGATGGTAGGGCACCCTCTGGCCGACTTCTGGGGATGGGAGTTCCTGGGGACATGGAAGACTTCGGAAGCAGACGAGGCCGCCAAGTACGGTATGAAACCCGGCGATCCCAAATATACCGACATCGATCATAACTACGCGATAAACGAAGACGACAAGATGGTGATCGGAAACGGCACGCCAGACGTTTCCTTCGGATTTATCAACGACTTCAGGTATAAAGATTTTTCGCTGAGCATCATGTTTCAGGGAATGTCCGGCAACGAGATTTATTCGCAAACATTTGCCACCCTGTGGGGAGGCCACGGCATGTCGCGCAACGCCACCATCAAGGAAGCGCTCAACGTCTGGTCACCGGAAAACGAAAACGACATTCCACTGATAGGACGCGAATCCACCCGTCACCAGTCGTCGCGCTTCGTATACGACGGCAGTTTCATCAAGCTGAAAAACGTATCTCTCAGCTACAATGTGCCTGCCGCGCTGCTGCATAAACTCTATGTAAGCAATCTGGAAGTGTACGTAAGCGGTCAGAACCTGCTCACGTTTACGAAATTTCCCGGTATGGACCCCGAAACCAACAGTTCGACAGGCGCTACGACGCAGGGACTCGAAATGGGAGTGATTCCGAACCCGCGCATGTATACTTTCGGACTGCGGATAGGATTCTGATAAATAAAAATATGATTATAAACAGACTAAATAATAAACATTATGAACATTAAATATTTATATCTGATATTTACAGTGATGGCGTCGGCTTTACTGATGACCGGCTGCCAGAGCCTGGACGAAGATCCGAGAGCAGACTTGACGCCGGGCACTTACTACAAGACGCCGCAGGAAATGGAAGGGACGATCGCTTCCATGTACCGCGTGTTGTGCCCCGACGACGCATGGGGATATATCGCCTGGCAGGCAGCCTGGTTCGGTTCGGACGACCTTTCTACGGTTCCCGGATCAAACAAGGAAGACGGCCGCGATTTCGACCGCCTGCAGGGTAGCGCCAGCAACGGCTGGATGTCGAACCTGTGGAACGGCGCATGGAAAGCCATTTACCAGGCCAACGCCATATTGACTTCGATAGACAATGTGGAATACAATTCCGAATCCGACAGAAATGCGGCGGCTGGACAAGCATATTTTATCCGCGGCATGTGCTACTTCTATCTGGTGCGCACTTATGGAGACTTGCCCATCGTCAACGGCAGCGTGGACATATCCGAACGTCCGGACAGGGATCCCGTGTCCAGCGTGTACGAATTCATACTCTCCGACCTGACGCAGGCCGAAGCGTATTTGCCCGAAACATGGCCGGGACAGCCCGGGAAAGCCAACAGGTTCGCAGCCAAAGCCATGCTGGCCGACGTGTATCTTTCGCTGACCGGATGGCCGATGAACCAGACGGAAAATTATGCCAAAGCGGCCGAGAAGGCGAACGACGTGATACAGGCGGGCAAATATACGCTCGTACCGAATTACGGCGACGTGTTCAAGACGAACAACAACTCCGAATGTATCTTTGCCCTCCAGTATAATACGGCGGGCGGCCTGCCACGCAGGAGTACGGGGCAATTTGCATGTCCGAACGACGAACATTCGGCGGCGGGCGACGAGGGATGGCACGATTTCTGTACCGAGATCACCTTCTTCCGCAATGCTCCCAAATGCGAACGCACGGACGAAACGTTCCTGACCGAACTGAAGATACTGAAGAATGGCGAGTGGCATATTATTCCCTGGGATAAAATGGCAGAGGCCGGCAATACGGACGACATCGGTACGAATTACCAGCATCCCTGGTATAAAAAATTCCGTTACGGCGTGGCTGCCTCCGGTTCGACGGCGGGCGATGGCGTGAACGAGACGGAAGAGCTGATTGTCAAGATGAATCCGAGTACGGACAAGACGCTTGACCTGATTCGCTATCCTTTCGTGCTGCTCCACTATGCCGAAGCGTCGGCCATGGCAGGAGGCGGACCGACGGCGGCAAGCTACGAGGCCATCAATACCGTACGCAGACGCGCCGGACTGCCCGACCTTACGCCGGGATTGAGCCAGACGGCTTTCCGAGACTCCGTCGTGTACGAAAGGGCTTACGAATGCGCCGGCGAAAACGGCATCCGGTGGTTCGACATCGTACGTCTGCAGATGCTCCCGCAAATCCTCGCGGAAAGGGTAAAGGGTACATGGACAGAAAACCAGTTCTGGGAAAACGAACTGAATCCCAACTATACCTCTGGCCAGGGTTTGCAGACAAGATACCTGGCGCCCATTCCACAGGGAGAAATGGAAAGAAATCCGAACTGGAAACAGAATCCGGGTTATTAATTCATATATTTGCATCCGGAGAGGGAGGTTTCTCTCTCCGGATGTATTTTTTTGAGTCTTTTTCCCCAATCTCCCACCCTGCGCATGGAAGAAATGTGTAGACAGGGATATTGGATTTGAATTGAATTTCGAATCTTTTCCGCACCTTCCGCTTGTTTATTCTGAAAACTGTTGTAATTTTGAAGTGCAAATTTTAGACTGTAAATTTTAAACCATCATGCCTCATTACCTGAACCCGAAGAACGACCTGACGTTCAAGAAAATATTTGGCGAACACGAGGAGATATGCGTCAGTCTGCTGAACAGTATGCTGCCTTTCGAGGAAGACCGGAAAATCACGCATGTCACCTACAATATCGGCGAACTGCTACCACAGTTCGACGTGTTACGCAATTCCATCGTTGACGTCCGCTGCACCGACAATCACGGTCGCCAGTTTATCGTGGAAATGCAGATGTACTGGTCAAACAGTTTTCGGCAGCGAGTACTGTTCAATGCGTCGAAGGCTTATGTGAAACAACTGAAAAGGGGGGACGACATCCATCTTCTCAAACCGGTTTATTCGCTGAACTTCGTGAACGACATCTATGAATATTCGCCCGAAATGCAGCATGTATACTATCATCATTATCAGATAGTAAACGTAGCGAATACCAACCGGCGGATAGAAGGGCTGGAGTTTGTATTCGTCGAACTGCCCAAATTCAAGCCGGAGAATCGCGTCGAAATGAAACTTCGCGATCTGTGGCTGCGCTTCCTGACCGAAATCCGTAACGGCGACGAAACGGTGCCTGTGGAACTCCTGCAGGAAAATGAAATACGTCAGGCCGTCGAACTGCTTGAAGAAAGCGCCTACACGAACGCGGAACTTGACGCCTATGACAAGTACCTCGATATCATCCGGACGGAAGTTACCATCAAGAATGATTCGGAAAGGGAAGGACTTGAGAAGGGGATTGAGAAAGGGATTGAGAAAGGGATTGAGCAGGGATTGGCAAAAGGACTTGAACAGGGGATTGAGCAGGGATTGGCAAAAGGGATTGAACAGGGGATCGAGCGAGGACTTGAACAGGGGATTGAGCGAGGGATTGAGCAGGGACGTGCCGAAGGACTTGAAAGAATGAAGCAGACGGTAATAAACTTTTTCAAACAGGGCATACCGGTTGAAACAATCGCTTCGTGCACGAATCTTTCAATTGAAGAGGTCGGAAAAATCATATCCCCGCTTTCCGATTGAGAAGGTTTCAGCCATGACAAAAAAGACCGTACATAACACGCGCAGAAAAAACAGGGAATGGATGTACAAAACGATTGCCATCCTCCTGCCGTTTATTATCGCGGTCTTGCTTGAAATATCATTGAGAGTGTTCGGTTACGGTCACGATCTCGACGTATTTGTCCCGTATCCGCAAAACACGGAATACGTCGTTTTTAACCCGCATGCCTCGAATCGCTTTTTCCTCAGTTCGCGTTTCGCACCGTCGGGCAACAAGGAACCGATGCGGATGAAAAAGGCCGACAACACCTTACGCATCTTCGTGCTGGGCGAGTCGACGACGATCGGTTTCCCCTATTTCCACAATGGTTCGTTTCACCGGTGGCTGCTGTATCGCCTCCTGCATACGTATCCCGACAAGCATTTCGAAATCGTCAACCTGTCGCTCACGGCCGTCAACTCGTATGCCGTCCGGAAATTTGCGGAAGAAATCGTACATTATGAACCGGATGCCGTGCTGATATACGCCGGACAGAACGAATACTACGGTGGACTGGGCGTGGCATCGACACAGTCTTTCGGAACAAGCCCGGGCGTCGTCAACGCTCTTTTACAGATGCGGCAATTCAGAATCGTCCAGTGGCTGACGAACAGCTACGGCGCCCTGCGGCAGACGGCAGATACCCGCCGGACGCAACACGCGGAAGCTACCCGCATGGAACTGATGATCGGCCGCCAGCAGATCCCGCTCCGCTCCGAACTGTTCGAGAACGGACTTAAGCAGTTCGAATACAACATGGACGCCACGCTACGTATACTGGACGCACATCAAGTGCCCGTATTTGTCAGCAACGTGGCAAGCAATATAAAAGACTTGCCGCCGTTTATCAGCGAAGATACGGACCTCGAAAACAATGCCATGCACTACTACCGCTTGGGGCAGACGGCCTGCCGGAACGGCGAATACGAACAAGCGCGCGAATTTTTCACGAAAGCAAAAGATACGGACCTCCTGCGTTTCAGGGCGCCGGAAGCGCTGAATCGACTTGTCGAAGACTTGTGTGCCCGCTATCCGCACGCTCACTTTGTCGATTCGCGAAAAGCACTCGAAGACAGGGCGCCGCACCGACTGCTTGGCGACGAACTGTTTACCGACCATGTGCATCCCAACCTCCGCGGATATGGCATCATGTCGGAAGCATTCTACGCCGTCATGCGATTGAGCGGCCTGCTGCCACCCTCGCAACGGGAAATGACGGACGAACAACTGGAAAGAGACATGCCCGTCTCGCCGGTCGATTCGCTTGCCGGCGAGTTGCGAATCATGCAGTTGAAAGCGCATTTCCCGTTCTACGACAGCCTCTACATCAACATGTCCACTCCCGAACACACGCTGGAAGAACGGCTGGCCGCAAGACTTTTCCGCCGCGAAGACAGTTGGATGGCAGTCCACGAAGCGCTGTACAATGCATATATACGCGGGCATCTGTCCGTACAAGCCGCAAAAATTGCGGAAAACACGGCGCTGGAATTTGCCGAAGACCCGGCCTTCTACGAACAGACGGCAATGGTATACGGCGAAGCCGGACACACGACAACGGCCGCCTTCTATCTCGGCAGGGCATTCCGCATGCAGCCGTCGTTCGAAAAAGCACACTACCTGACCGTCTTTCACCTCATGATGGACGAGCCGGAAGAGGCGCTTCCCTTTCTCGACTATGCCATTACACACAACAGCGGGCAAATGAAAATGGCCGAACTCAGACCGATGGTCGAAGAGATCGCCGGGCTGAAAACGCAACTTGCCGAAAAACAGGCCGACGTGTCGCTGATGAACCGGATCGCGGCCATATACCTGCGGATGGAAAACAGGGAAGGCGCGGCAAAATACGTCCGCGAAGTGCTGCAGCGCAAGCCCGACAACCGCGAAGCGCAGGAAATGAACACATTATTAAACCAATTTATACATCACGATCCATGAAACTAAAAGTAAAATTATTCAGTTGCGTATCATGCGTATTCATTGCCCTTTGTATATGCGCATGCAAACAGCTCGGAAACACTGCAAAGTCGTATCACTTCGACGAGAACGGCGTTTCGCGGGAAGTATTGGAAAATTATCTCGAACGCGCCATCACACAAGTGTATTTCCTGATGCCGAACGTTCCGGGCAGGAGGGAAGGGCGAAATCCCTACTACGAGGACGACGTGAGAATGATAAAGAACATCGGCGCGAAATTCATCGGCCGCGCCATCTACCGATGGGGCGGAGAAAGTCTGCTCAATTCACCGGAATTTCAGGACCAGGCAAAGCGTATCATCGGCGAGATGCACGAGTTCGACCCGGACATCGTCTTTCAGGCATGCCTGTTCGAAATCATCACGACGGACGTGAACGGTGTGCCCATTCCCGACTGGGTATTTGCGGAGTTTGGCCTGCCGGTCGAGGAGCGCAACTTCTCGTACGAAGCCATGCTGAACGAAAACGGCAGAATGGTGGACCACTGGCGCGAAAACAGCAGCGTGCCCGACATCACGCGGACGGAAACACAGATGTGGTTCTATTTCCTTGCCGGATACTACATCAATCTCGGCTGCGAAGCGTTCCACATCGGACAGGTGGAACTTATCGGGATGAACGACCCCGACAAATCGGCGTGGGCCGGCGTAATCGCCCGGATGCGTCAATACGCGAAGGCGCATGCGCCGCACCACTGGGTGATCATCGATGCACACGTGCCCTACGGCGGCATGGTGAAAGACGGTGTGAGCCTGCTTGATTTCAATTCCTTCCCGTTGCGTGTCAAGGAAGTGCTCGACAAACCGTATGAAGGCATGCTGGAAGTGGATTATCTGGACGGGATCTACAACAAAAGCCGCGGCTGCACGACGCCGAGCGGCTGGAGTTGCGAGCATCTGCCCTACCTGGTGGAGTTCGACAATTTCGGGCGTTCGAGCAAGGGAGGAAACGTGTCGACCGTCGAAACGCATTTTATCTGGGGCTGGGACGAAATCTCGTGGCTCTCGCTGCAACCCGAAGCATACCGCAACGACTGGATACGCTACGCCTGGGACTGGATAAAGAAAACCGACCCGAACGGACATCTGCAGATGCCGGGCGGACGCATGATTACCTGCCCGAATGAAACGGACGGCAACTATCGCGCCAATACGAAGAGCGAGGCCTGTCCGGTCGGATATTCGCAGGAGGAAACGATTAAACAGCTTTGGGGGAATTAATTCAATAATCAATATTCAAAATTAGGGAAGCGTCGATGAAATATACGGAGAAACAGGGTCTGATAGCGGGATTTATTACAGTACTGGCGCTGTATTTCATCTACATTTATTTATGGATAAATCCTTCGCTGTATCTTCTCCGTGGCTTCAGGGAGTTCTTTACCGATGTGTATTTCTTCCAGCGCTTTTTCAATTTTCCGGGCAACCCGGCGGATTATTTTTCGCGCCTGTTCATCCAGTTTTACCGTTATCCGCTCCCGGCTTCGGCGATGATATCACTGGTAATGGGCGGCATCTATCTGCTCGGGCTGTACGTCTGGCGTGCAAAAAAGGCGGCATATCTGGTCGCCGCCATTCCCGTCTTCGTGCTGGCGCTCATGCACAACGATTACAGGCACAGCATCCGGTTCGACGTCGACGTACTGTTCCTGCTGGCCGGACTGTCGATATTCAAATGGTCGCTGCGGCATCGCGTACTGTCGTACGTGTCGTTTCCGGTGCTGCTCGTCGCTGTGCTCTATCTGAACGGTATCCTGACGGCGGCGCTGCTGACGGCCGGGGTGTTTCTTGCAACGCTGTTTTGCAGACGTGAAACGGGGATGTTTCTTTCCGTCGCGGCCGGGATAGCGCTTGCCGCGTTTCTTTCGCGTTTCATGTTCGGTCTGGGCGTACACGATTTGATGCAGGAAGTCACGGACGCGAGTCGTATTTATACGTACCGTTATTTCCCGTTCGTACTGTATGCGGCGATTTTACTGCCGTATTTGGCCGTCCATCTTCCGGATTCAAAATTCAAGATCCCGTATCTGCCCGTCGCAACGGTAGCGGTCGCCTTTGCCGTTCTCGCGTGTACGTCGAACAGGGATGAGAAAAACGGACTGTCGGTACAGCACTGCGCCGTCAACGGGCAGTGGGATGCGGCGCTGGATTATGCGCGCAAATGCAAATATCCCGATCTGGACGTGGTCATCTTCACCAACGAGGCGCTGCACAGGACGGGACGGATATGCGACGAACTGTTCATGTACAACCAGAGTTTCGGTTCGGACGGACTGATGAGCGCCGAGATCGGCAATTACTCCGGAATACTGCCCAATCAGGATGTATTCCTTCATCTGGGCGCCTTGTCGCTGTCCATCGTATGGGGGACGGAAGCGACGAACGTGTACGGCGCAAATCCGTATGTCCTTCGGAACCTGGCCAAGGCCTACCTGGCCGGAGGGTATGTCGCCGAAGCGCATAAAATACTGAATCTGCTGGAGCGAACGCCCTTCGACAAGGCATGGGCTGCGCGTTACCGCACTTTCGCAAACGACACGACGCTCATCGACGGCGATCCCGAACTGCAGGCCTGCAAACAGGCGCAGGCGCCGCTGGCAGCCGTCGCCACGCAAAGCGTCCTGATGAATCTCTATCTGCTGGCCAGGGATGCGAAACGCAACCGGATGGCATACGACTATCTGCTGATAGCCTCGCTGCTCGACCACAAGCCGGAATATTTTGCATCGTACCTGAGCGGGCTGAAAGACTACGGCTACACGACGATTCCGAAACTGTATCTCGAGGGATTGATATACTATAGCCTGTATGGCGCCGAACTGCCGGTCGACGTCAGGACGTTTGCTTTCGATCCGAAGATCCTGGACCGTTTCGAATCGTTTCGCAACGACCTCGCCGCCGCCGGCCGGCAACCGGACAGCATGAAGGAAACGCTCGGACACAAGTACGGAGATACCTACTGGTACTACCTGCTTTTCGGCAGCAATCTGTCGAACGGAGAGAAGCTGTCGATTTTCAACCGTATAACCATGTAACAAATCACAGATGAAAAACAGAATCATCCTCGCGGCCCTTGCACTCTCCGTCGCGCTGCTGTCCGGATGCGGCGAGCAGCCGCCGCCGGACGGCGCTTCCGACGAAAACCGGTCGCCGCGTATATTCCCCGATTATGCCGACCTCGTGATACCGCCCAACATTGCCCCGCTCAATTTCGAGATAAAAGAAAGCGGCGACAGGTATCACGTCAGCATACGGGGCGAGAGTCGCGACGACGATATCACCGTCTGCCGCGCGGGAGCAAAGATAGAAATACCGGAAAAGAAGTGGAAAAAACTCCTTCGCAACAACCCGGACAAAGACATCACCATCCACATACACGTCCGCGAACAGGGTCGCTGGCGCCGCTATACGCCTCTGCGCAACCGTGTCGCCGCAGAAACGATAGACGCTTTCCTCTACTACCGCGACATCGTTCCCACCAATGGTTTGTGGAACCGCATGGCCATGCACCAGCGCGATCTGGAAAGTTTTCGCGAAGAGAAGCTGTTCGACAACTACCGCATCGAACACGACTGCATGAACTGCCATACGTTCAATCGCAACAATCCGGATGAATTTCTTTTCCACGTCCGCGGGAAGCACGCCGGAACCGTCATTTTCAAGGACGGCGAACTGCGCAAAATATCTTTTCCCGCCACGCGGGTCATCTCCGCCGGCGCATACTGCAACTGGCATCCGGACGGGACGCTGGTCGCCTTCGCGGTGAACAGCATCAAACAAAACTATTATCTATCGGGATATGCCGGCAAGATGAAGGAAGTTTTCGACCTCGAGTCGGACATCGTGCTGTATGACGCCGGCCGCAACGAAGTCTTCGCCTGTCCGCAGATCGCTTCCGACATGCGCGAAAACCTTCCCGCATGGTCTGCCGACGGCCGGCGGCTCTTCTTCGTTTCCGCCCCGCCCCATCAGCCCGGCTCGCCTCACGAAATCACGCTCTACAGCTTGATGCAGGCTACGTTCGATCCTGAAACGCGGCAGACGGGCGAGCCTGAACTGCTCCTCTCGCACGAAGAGGCAGGCGGCAGTATCTCCTTTCCTACGGCTTCGCCCGACGGACGTTTCCTGCTCTTCTGCGTGGCAGACTTCGGCTATTTTCCCGTAAACAACAAATCGTCCGATCTGTATCTGATGGATCTGCAGACGGGCGAATACAGTTGTCCGGACATTAACAGCGATGAAAGCGAGAGCTACATCTCGTGGTCGGGCAACAGCCGGTGGTTCGTCTTCAGCAGCCGGCGATTCGACGGCATGACGAGCAAACCTTTCATCTGCCATGTCGACGTGCAGGGGCGGCTGTCCAAACCTTTTCCCGTTCCGCAGAAGGATCCGGAGTATTATGCCGTTGATCATCGCAATTTTTCGCGCCCCGAACTGATACGAAGCAGGGTAAGGCCGCGCTTCGGCGATTTCGAAAAGGTGATTTTCAATCGCCCGGCCGAGGCGGCATTCAGGGAAGATAGATCCGGCGATGCGAAACAATCGAATTCTTTTTAAATATACATTATAAATAAGCATGATTATGAACAAAAAAGTATTAGTTATTATGGCGCTGGCCGGATTGTGTACGGTTGCGGCTGCGCAGACAAAACATTCGAAGACGACGATGTATCCGTCGTACAGGGGACTGGCGATGGCCGGTTATCAGGGCTGGTTTCGCGCGCCTGACGACGGCGTGATGTATCCCGACGCCAAGCGTGTGCGGATCGACATGTGGCCCGACGTGCGTGAATATGAAAAGACGTATCCCACGGGATTGAAGCACAAGGATGGCAGCGTGGCGCGCTTCTTCAGTTCGAACGACAAGAGTACCGTCGATCTGCATTTCAAGTGGATGAAGGAGTATGGCGTCGACGGGGTGTTCATGCAGCGTTTTTTCAGTGCGGCACGTCCGGAGGCCCGCGGCCGGAACAATGTTATCCCGAATGCTTTCGAGGCGGCGTCGAAGTATGAACGCGCGATCGCGATCATGTATGATCTTTCCGGCTTGAAGGGTTCGGGCGAGGACTGTTCCATTCTTATTGAAGACTGGAAGTATCTGGTCGATTCGGTGAAGGTGACCAGTCAGAAAGGGAAGCAGACGTATTTGTTTTTCAACGGCAAGCCTCTGGTTACTATCTGGGGGATCGGGTTTCCCGACCGGCCGTACAATACGCGCAATATCGGTATCGAACGTTTTATTGATTTTCTGCAGAACGATCCGGTCTACGGTGGTTGCAGCGTGATGCTTGGTGTGCCGACTTACTGGCGCGAGCTTCATTCCGACTGCCTGCCGGATCCTTATCTGCACGAGGTGATCCGCAAGGCTGATCTTGTGATGCCGTGGATGGTACAGCGTTTCACTCCGCTGCTGCACTATGAGATGAATCGCTATCGTGATATTATTATCGAGGATATCAAGTGGTGCAAGGCGAACGGCGTGGGTTATGTGCCTTGCGTGACGCCCGGTTTCAGCTGGTATAATTTGAGCAAGGGTTCCAGTTTTGAGGAGCCCAAGCCTGTGGGTTCCATTCCGCGGCAGGGCGGGCGTTTTTACTGGAGTCAGATTGCTACGGCGATCAATGCGGGCGCCGAGATGCTGTACGTGGCGATGTTTGACGAGGTGAACGAGGGTACGGCTATCTTCAAGGTGTCCAATGATCCGCCGGTGAGCGAGGATGCCAAATTTCTCGGTCTCGACGGCGAGCCTACCGATCATTATCTTTTTCTGACCGGTGAAGCTTCCAGAGTGTTGCGGGGCGAGAAGCCGCTTACGCTGGAGATGCCGACGCGCTGAATACATAGGGAACCTCTAAAAACCCCGGCTTCGGCGTTACGCTTCGTCGCTAAAAATGCTCATTTACGATTAGTAAACTCTGCTTTTTAGCGCCTCGCAAGCCTTGAATCCGGAGTTTTTAGAGGTTCCCTGTGTCCTGACCGGGCGTGATGACGCGGCGGCGGGCGGCGGGCGACTGTCGCGCGACCGCTGCCCGTCGTCCGGGCGGGCGGGACGGTTCATGACGGAATGAGTTTGAGGGGATGGCGCGTTTTGATGTGATCATACTGGGATGCGGGTCGGCAACGCCGACGTTGCGGCATTGTGCGACGGCGCAGATTGTGGATGTGCACGACCGGCTGTACATGATCGACTGCGGGGAGGGCAGTCAGCTGCAGATGCGACGGATGCACATACGTTTCAATCGTCTGATGCATGTTTTTATTTCTCATCTTCACGGCGATCATTGTTTCGGTCTGCCGGGTTTGCTGGCGTCGCTGGGGATGCTCGGACGGCGGGCGGAGTTGTGCGTGCACGGTCCGCAGGGGATCGAGGATCTGGTGCGGATGGCGGGGGTGCTGCCTTTTGATGTGCGGCTGCACGTGGTCGATCCGTCGCGGCATGCGATGGTGATGGAGGATCGCGGGTTGTGCGTGTATTCCATTCCGCTGCGGCACCGTACGCCGACGTGCGGGTATCTTTTTGCGGAGAAGGAGGGGGAGCGTCATCTGGTGAAGGAGATGATTGATTTTTACCGTGTGCCGGTGAGCCGGCGTGCGGGCATCCGGAGGGGCGAGGATTATGTGACGCCGGAGGGGGAGGTGGTGTCGAACGGTTGTCTGACGCGGGCGCCGGATGCGGGGCGGCGTTATGCGTACTGTTCGGACACGGTGTTTTGTCCGGAGATTGTGCCGTGGATCGAGGGTGTTGACTGCCTGTATCACGAGGCGACATATATGGAGTCGGAGCGTGCGCGGGCCGTGCAGACGTTTCATTCGACGGCGCGTCAGGCGGCCGAGATTGCGCGGAGGGCGCATGTGAAGCGGCTTGTGATCGGGCATTATTCGGCGCGTTACCGGGATGACGAGTTGCCGGGACGGGAGGCCGACGCGGTTTTTCCGGGTACGGTGCGGGGTTGCGAGGGGATGGTGATCGGGGTGTAGGAAATGGCGCGGCGGAGGCGCGACGGCCGGCGGCCGAATGCGCGGTTACGGTTTGCATGCGGTGCGCGGCGCGGGTTTTTTGAACTATGAACGATGAACGATGAACGATGAACTGTGACCGGGTTCATCGTTCATCGTTTATCGTTCATCGTTAAACTCGCGGGGCGCGTCAATCGCGGCTGATCCGGTCCATGAGCCGTTTTATTTTGTTTCGCTGTTCGTGGAAGAAGAGGTAGCGGTCGCGTTCGGAGGCGCTGCTGATGAGGAGGCTTCGGCGGATGAGGCTTTCGAGCCACTGATGGGTTTTGCGGCAGAAGGTCTGGTCGGTGATGTTAAGGCTGTTCAGGGTAAAGAGTTTGAGGATGCACTGCATGGCGAGGTCGTGTTTGAGGAGGATGAGGGAGTCTTCGAGAAAAAAGTCGCTCAGATAAAGGTTGAAGGGGGTTTGCGTGCGCGGGTTTTTGATACCGTTTTCGGTCCATTGGTTGATGGTGTTCGTGAGTTCGAGAAACTGTTCGCAGAGCTGGAGGGTGGTTTCGGGGCTGGAAAAGTGTCCGGTGTCATGAAAGTATTCGAGCAGCCGGAGTGTATGGTCGACGGTGTTTTGCGTCCATATTTCGATGGAGGGCACCTGCCTGAAGTGGTCGACGGTTTGGCGGTAACATTCGATCAGTTCGCCGGAGACCATGTTGTCGGCAAACTGTTCGTAGGATTCCTGCGTATGTCCGCAGGAGCGGTGCCAGGCGTAGAGTTTGAATGCGGTGAGTTCCCGGAAGGGGAGGAAGTGATAGAAAGGCACGTCGGTGGCCGAGAGGATGATCTGTCCGCCGGGCAGGGACCTGAGCTGCTCCATGTCTTTGCAGACGGACTGCATGTATTTGAGATACAGCCGGCTGTTGCCAAGGTCCAGGGGCGAGTAGAAGCATTTGAGGCGGTCGGTTTCGAGGCGCAGCAGCCGGTCGAGCGAGATGTTGAAATGGCGGCAGAGGTCGACGCCCTCGTCGAGGTCAAGGATTTTCGCGCCACGGATCCGGCGGTAGGCGGCGTCGACACTGATGGACAGGATTTCGGCCACCGTATGGGCGAGCGAATGGTTTTCGGGCAGGATATCCCGTATCTGCGTGAACAGCCGGTCCTGGATATCCGTTTTTTTTAATTGTTTTTTCATTGCAGTGCTGTTTTTTTTTTGTGTTTTTCGTCATGCGCATACATTATATATACGTAACGGCTGCAAAAATCGCCCTTTTTTTTGAATCCGCAAAAAAAATACGCCGAAATAATTATTTTTCGCAATTACGGCGCTTTCCCGCGTTCGAAATCGATTTTGCGCACCCCCGTCGCGGATGTATCTTTGCAAGAAAATGAAATGAAAAATACGGTAATATGTCGTGATACTGAGATGAAGAACCACCACCACCACCAGCCGCGCACGCACCGGCGCGGCGTCGGGAAGCACGGGCGCCACTTCCCGTGCTCCTGACTTTCAGGAAAACGAAATATGTCGGTACTGCCTCCTTCGTCCCCAACGGAGGAGGCAGTTTGTCCCTGAAAACATCCGAAAACCGCGCAATCTGCGAAAAAAAACCGCCCCCGGTAAAAAAAAACGTACATTTTTGCGCGCATCCCTTGCACATTTAAAAATTATACCTACCTTCGCAGCCGTTGACGAAGACAAAATAATGCACGCAGCAAACACATCCAGCACCCCTGCCGCAGCCGGCCTCCGAAAACCGACGCTGCCACGCACCGAAGCGGTACCCGCGTCCCCCTTCGCCTCGCCCTGCGTCCGCATCCGCCGACCGTCCGCCCGGCACGCCGCTCCGATCTCCACCCGCCGGACGCCCGAACACCCTCTCTCCGCAGATAGAACCGCCCGCCGGACGCCGGACCCGCTTCTATCCGCAGATAGAACCGCCTTTCTGCCGCCGGACCCGCTTCTATCCGCAGATAGAACCGCCTTCCTGCCGCCGGACCCGCTTCTATCCGGAGATAGAAGCCGCTTCCTGCCGTCAAACACGGTTCTATCCGCAGATAGAAGCCGTTTTCTGCCATCAAACGCGGTTCTATCCGCAGATAGCGCCCCGAAGACTGCCAAAACGGCAGAAATCGCTCCCGCGAAACTTATTAATCCACTCAATATTCATTTATACTAAAAAAAAATCAAGATGAAAACATTCGTATCCCTCAAAGTCGGGAACCTGACGCTCGACAATCTTGCCGGCCTGTGCGGTGAAACAATCCTCGTCGCCGGCCCCATCGTTTCCAAGGCGGGACAACTCCTGCTGACGGCCACCTTCAACAAGCTGAGTGCGGACAACGCCGAGTTCGACACGCTGATCGACCGCTCGCGCAAAAGTCCCCTCACGCCTGAAATTCACACGCTCGACGATCAGTGCGGCGAATATTTCGAAGACATCAGGCGCGCGCTCATTTTCTTCGAAAAAAGCAAGAACCCCGTCAAGCTCGCCGCCGCCAAGCTCCTCATGCCCGAGTTTGAACCGGCGTGGAACCTCACGTCCGAACCGCTCTCCTCGCAGCTCGTGCTGCTCGAAACCCTCCGTCAGCGTATCCCCGCTTCCGGCGGCCCGCTCATCGAAGCCCTCGCCACGCTCGAACTGGACGACACATGGCTGCAGCTGATCTCCGCCTCCACCCTCATGCAGCAACTCTACACGCAGCGGCTGACGGACAATGCCTCCGACGAATTTCCCGCCGCCTCCGGCCTGAAAGCCACGCTCGTGAAAGACTACGACCGCCTCTGCGCCAACGTCGAACAAAACCTCGACGTGATGCCCACGCCCGAAATAGAAATCCTCTTTCACGAAATGAACGAACTGCGCCGCAAATACATCCACCGCCTTCCCAAAGACATCGGCGCCGGCGACCACCTCGTGTTCGAACCCATCGCCACGCAGGCATACACCGGCAAGGCCGTCACCCCGCTGCCCAAACTGCATTACCGCGAAGAGGGACAGCCCACCGTCGAACTCGTCTTCACGAAAGACTTCTTCGTCACCTACAAACACAACGTCGACGTCGGCTCCGCCAGAATCTTCATCCACGGCAAGGGCGCCTACAAGGGACAAACGAGCACCACCTTCAACATCGCACGCTGATCGCGCGCAAGTATATACATTAAAAAATACAGCACGATGAAAACAATCCTCTCCGCCCTCGCCCTCCTCGCCCTCCTCCTGCCCGGCCTCGCTCCCGCAGTACATGCACAGCAATCGCCCGCCGCACAGGAAGAAATCAGCGACGAACAGCTGCACCGCACCGGCATCCGCCAACTCTCCGACGACGCCTTCGGCGGACGCAAACCGCTCACCGAGCATGAACAGATCACCGTCGACTACATCGCCGACCGCTTCCGGTCGCTCGGCCTCCAGCCCGTCGACGGCAGCTATCTCCAGGACGTGCCCCTGCTCTCGGTCAAAACCGAGGTGAAAAACAACGCCGTCAGATTCAAGGGAAAAAAAGGCGCCGCGCAGCTCCGCATCATGGACGACATCGTCCTCTGGACGCTCCACGCCGAAGAAAAACTTAAAATCCAGAACGCCGAACTCGTCTTCGTCGGCTTCGGCATCAACGCCCCCGAATACGGCTGGAACGACTATCGCGACGTCGACGTGAAAGGCAAAATCGCCGTCATGCTCGTCAACGACCCCGGATTCTACGACGACCACCTCTTCCGCGGGAAAAACTACATGACCTACTACGGCCGCTGGACCTACAAATACGAAGAAGCCAGCCGCCAGGGCGCAGCCGGCGCACTCATCATCCACGAAACGCAGGCCGCCTCCTACCCCTGGAGCGTCGTGCAGAACGGCCGCGCAAGCGACATCCTCAGCCTCCTCTCGCCCACCGGCAACAGAGAACTCGTCCCCCTCCAGGGATGGATCACCGGCGAAGCCGCCCGGCAACTCTTTCAGATCGCCGGCCGGCCGCTCGACCAAATCCTCGACGACGCCAAAAAACAAAACTTCAAAGCCATCCCCCTCGGCGTCACCGCCACCATCGAAACCGTCAACCGCGTCCGTACCGGCAACTCGCACAACGTCGCCGCCATCCTTCCCGGTACCGACCTCAAGGACGAATACATCATCTACTCCGCCCACTGGGATCACCTCGGCATCGGCACCCCCATCGACGGCGACAGCATCTACAACGGCGCCGGCGACAACGCCTCCGGCGTATCCGCCCTCTTCCTCATCGCCCGCAAATTCGCCCGGCTCCCGCAGCCGCCGCGACGCTCCATCCTCTTCCTCGCCCTCACGGCCGAAGAATCCGGACTCCTCGGATCGGAATACTACGCCACGCATCCGCTCTTCCCCCTGCGCAAAACCGTCGTCAACTTCAACATGGACGGATACGGCGACAAACTCCATACCACCGAAGTACGCGCCTCCGGCGGAGGACTCTCGAAAGACATCGACCGCTACATCGTCGAAGCCGCCGCCACGCAGGGCAAACCCGTCACATTCTCCACCACCAACCCCGGCGGCGGATTCTTTCGCTCCGATCACTTCAACTTCGCCAAAGCAGGCGTACCCGTCGTCCTCGCCTCCGGCTCCAAACCCGATCCCAAAGCAGCCGAAGAACACCGCAAACTCTCGAACGGCAAAAGCACCTACCACCAGCCCTCCGACGAATACCACGACTGGTGGGACCTCACCGGCGCGCTCGAAGACATCTACCTCTACTACGGCATCGGACTGCGCATCGCCAACGACACCCGCTTCCCCCAATGGGACGATCCCACGTACAAAGCCGCCCGCGAAGCACAAAAATAACACCCGCACCCGACACATGAAACATCATCACCTCGCCATCGCCATCCTCGCCGTCGCCGCCGTCACACACACCCCCGTCCGCGCTCAACAACGCGAATACGCCATCGCCATACACGGCGGCGCCGGCGCCATGGCCACACTGGAAAACAACCCCGAACAAGCCGCCGCCTACCACTCCGCACTCGACACCGCACTCACCATCGGCAACGACATCCTCTCCACCGGCAACGAAGCCGAAAAAGCCGTCATCGCCGTCATCAGCTACCTCGAAGACAACCCCCTCTTCAACGCCGGAAAAGGAGCCACCATCACCGCCCGGGGCACATTCGAACTCGACGCCTCCATCATGCTCGGACACAACCTGACCGCCGGCGCCGTAACAGGCGCAAAAACCATCAAACACCCCATTCGCGCCGCCTATGCCGTCCTCACCGGCTCGCCACACGTCATGCTCAGCGGCGCCGGCGCCGAACAGTTCGCCGCCGAACAGGGACTCGAAATCGTAGACAACTCCTACTTCGCCACCCCCCGCACAATGCAATGGATCCGGGAACTGAAAAAAGAAACCCAAAAGAACGGCACCGTCGGCTGCGTCGCCCTTGACAAACAGGGAAACCTCGCCGCCGGCACAAGCACCGGAGGAATGCTCCACAAGAACTGGGGACGCATCGGCGACACACCCATCATCGGCGCAGGCACATACGCCGACAACAACAGCTGCGCCGTATCATGCACCGGACACGGCGAATACTTCATCCTCCACGCCGTAGCATACAACCTCTGCGCCCGCTACAAACACCTCAAAGAAACACTCGAAGACGCCGCCAACCACATCATCCATCAAGAACTCAACCCGCAAAAAGGCAACGGCGGCCTGATCGCCATCGACAGACACGGAAACATCACCATGCCGTTCAACAGCGCCGGAATGTTCAGAGGCTTCCTCTACAAAGAAAAAGACACCCCCGCCATCATCAGAGCCACCGGAATAGGAAAGGAAATGAAAAAAGAAAGTACATTGTCGCAATAACCGGCCATTCACAGCCGGACCCCGAAATACCGCGGAGATCGTCCCCCGTACAGATGCGGACGCGATCCCTGCCCGTCACATTATGCCGCGCCCCGGATATACGTCCACAATCAATCGAACGCACGATTACGAATCGTATTTCCTTTTCTGAAATGGTTTTCGGACGGGGATGTCCTTCGCGGCCTGAGGTCGCCTGCGGGCCGGAGGCGCGTCTGTTTTCGGGAACATACGTTCTCTGCGTTCGCCGAATGCACGCTCGCCGAACTTACGTTCGAAAGGCTTCCGGTCATCGAATTTCCGCTCGCCGAACTTCCGCTCGTCCGGATTGCGCTCGCCGAATGTACGCGCCCCGAACTTGCGCTCGAAAGGCTTCCGATCGTCGAATTTCCGGTCGCCGAACTTCCGCTCGTCCTGGTTGCGGTCGCCGCCGAATGTACGCGCCCCGAACTTGCGCTCGAAAGGCTTCCGATCATCGAATTTCCGATCGCCGAACTTCCGCTCGTCCGGATTGCGGTCGCCGCCGAATGTGCGCGCGCCGAACTTCCGCTCGAAAGGCTTCCGGTCATCGAATTTCCGGTCGCCGAACTTCCGCTCGTCCTGATTGCGGTCGCCGAATGTGCGCGCGCCGAACTTGCGCTCGAAAGGCTTCCGATCATCGAATTTCCGGTCGCCGAACTTCCGCTCGTCCTGGTTGCGGTCGCCGAATGTGCGCGCGCCGAACTTGCGCTCGAAAGGCTTCCGGTCGTCGAATTTCCGGTCGCCGAACTTCCGGTCGTCCTGATTGCGGTCGCCGAATGTACGCGCGCCGAACTTGCGCTCGAAAGGCTTCCGGTCGTCGAATTTCCGGTCGCTGAACTTCCGCTCGTCCGGATTGCGGTCGCCGAATCTCCGTTCATCGGGTTCACGTTCGTCGATCGTTTTCTTGTATTCTTTGTTTTTGCCTTCGAACAGTTCGTAACAGCGGTATTCACATTCCAGCTGTCCGTTCATCATTCTGATTTTATGTTTCGGACGCAGGCCTATTTTTTCGAAACATTCGTCCTTGTAGCTCAGAATCCATGCCTGATAGCCGGTGAAGACGTGTTTCAGCCGTTCGCCCAGCATGGCATACAAGCCTGTCAGATCGTCTATGGGAATACGTTCGCCGTATGGTGGATTCGTGACGAGGATACCGGGATGAGGCGCTTCGGCATATTGCTGAAAGGGGAGCATTTTCAGTTCAATATAGTTGGACAGGCCGGCATTCCGGATACTTTTCCCGGCTATTTTCAGCGCCTGCTGCGAAACGTCGGAGCCGAAGCATTTGAACGGGAAGGTGCGTTCTTCGGATTCGTCTTCGGAAACTGCCGCAAACAGTTCCGGGTCGAAATCGTCCCAGCGTTCGAAGGCATATTCCTTACGGTACAGTCCCGGCGGGACGTTGAGCGCAATCATGGCCGCTTCGATCAGGAGTGTTCCCGAGCCGCACATCGGGTCGACGAAGTGGGATTCGCCGCGCCAGCCGGTTTTCAGGATCATACCGGCGGCAAGCACTTCGTTGAGCGGCGCTTCGCCCTGCTCCGTCCGGTAGCCGCGCATGTGCAGGCTTTCGCCCGAACTGTCGAGCGCTACCGTGCAGTCGTGATGCGAAATGTGTATGTGGACATACATGTCGGGGTGGTTGATGCGCACGGAGGGGCGCTTGTCGTATTTTTCTGCAAAATAATCGGCAATGGCATCCTTCACCCTGTATGCAACAAATTTAGAATGTTTGAACGTTTCGGAATATACCACCGCGTCGATGGCAAAAGTCTTTTCGGGCGAAAGATACTGTTCCCAGTCGATGTTTCTCACTTCCGAATATACCGTATCCGCGTCGGTGGCCTTGAAGCGCGAAATCGGTTTCAGTATGCGCAGGGCTGTCCGGCAACAAAAATTCGCCTTGTACATCATCGCCTTGTCGCCTCTGAACGATACCATACGACGACCCGGCTTCACGTCGTCGGCTGCAAGCTGTATCAATTCGTCCGCCAAAACGTCTTCCAGGCCGTACAGCGTCTTGGCAATCATGTCGAACTGTTCGCCTTCCATCGCGCTCACCAGTTCATTACCAGCCGGAAGTCACACGTCGGTGGTCTGACGCTTGTCTGAAAGTCACTGTAATACACGTAGAATGCAACCGAACCGGGCATGAAGTCGAACGTATAAAACTCCTGCCACATAAATTCTCCTCCTGAATCCCGGTCACCCAGCGGGATCATGTGAGGCAGCGGCGACTGCACTTCACTGTTTTGCCCGGGATTGAATATGATGTAACCTGAGATGTTTCCGGAAGTGTAAATAAAATCCGTCAGCTGGTTTTCGTCAAATTCATACATGTAATACGAGTTGAGATTGTCTTTTCCGCCGACCAGTTGCCAATCACCCTCATGCACGGTGTAGGTAAGGATTTTCCAGTTCATGCCTTCGCCCGGCTCTCCCGGAGGTCCAATCGGTCCTTCGCACGAAATGAGGCACATGGCCGATGCGCACAGTAAAAATAAAGCCTTTTTCATTTTCATTTAATTTTATCGAGACAAAAGTATGAATAATTTCTTTCCCGGGGACAAGAAAAATGGAGAAATATTAAAAATGAACATCCGGCCGTCACGACTGCGGGGTGCGAAGCGGTCTGTCTGAGAAACAGGACGGATGTATTCCTCGACGGCGATACGCGTCCGGCTTTCCGGAATTATCCTTCCACTTTCCCCTGTCTTTTGCGTTCCGTTTCGTCGAGAATGATTTTCCGCATGCGCATGAAGCGGGGTGTCACTTCGACATATTCATCGAGTTTGATATATTCCAGCGCATCTTCGAGGCTGAACACTATGGGCGGGGCGAGCGAGGTTTTCTCGTCCGACCCCGATGCGCGCATATTGGTCAGTTTTTTTGATTTCGTGACGTTCACGACCAGGTCGCCTTCTTTGGTGTTTTCGCCGACCACCTGTCCGACATACACCTCTTCGCCCGGACTGATGAAAAATCGCCCGCGCGACTGGAGGTTGTTCAGGGCGTAGGCAAAGGCCGTTCCTCCTTCCATTGCGATGATGGAACCGTTTTGACGACGTTCGATGGCGCCTTTCCACGGCTGAAACTCGAGAAAACGGTGCGCAATGATTGCTTCACCGGCCGAGAGCGTAAGCAGGAGATTGTTCAATCCGATGATTCCGCGCGATGGAATCGTAAATTCGAGAAAAATCCGTCCGTCTTTATTATCCATCCGCAACATTTCACCCTTGCGTTTGGTCACGACGTCGATGGCGCGGCTGGCGCAGTCTTCGGGCAGATTGATGGTCAGCTGCTCGACCGGTTCGCATTTCTGGCCATCGATATCCTTGATAATCACTTGCGGCTGGCCTACCTGCATCTCGTATCCTTCGCGACGCATCGTCTCGATCAGTACCGACAGATGCAACACGCCGCGTCCGTAAACGAGCCACGAATCGGCCGCATCCGTTTCTTCGATGCGCAATGCAAGATTTTTGTCCAATTCGCGAACCAGCCGGTCATGGATATGACGCGAGGTCACGTATTTACCGTCTTTTCCGAAAAAAGGAGAGTTGTTGATCGTGAACAGCATGGACATGGTCGGTTCGTCGATGGCGATCGTGGGCAGCGGTTCGGGCGTTCGGGCGTCGGCGATGGTTTCGCCGATCTCGAATCCTTCGATACCAATCACGGCGCAGATGTCGCCCGACTGTACGGCGGGCACTTTTGTCCGCCCCAGCCCTTCGAACACATTTATTTCCTTTATCTTAGACTTCGCCTGCGAGCCGTCGCGCTTGCAGAGCGCGATTTCCTGTCCTTCGCGCAGCTCGCCGCGATGCACACGTCCTACGGCGATGCGCCCTACGTACTGCGAATAGTCGAGCGAGGTAATCAGCATCTGCGAAGCGCCGTCGAGCGTTTCGGGTGCAGGGACATGTTCGATAATACCGTCCAGCAGGGCATAAATATCGGTCGAGGGTTCCTGCCAGCGGGTCGACATCCAGCCCTGTTTGGCCGAACCGTAGAACGTCGGGAAATCCAACTGCTCCTCCGTCGCGTCGAGGCTGCACATCAGGTCAAACACCATCTCCTGCACTTCGGACGGGCGGCAATTCGGCTTGTCCACCTTGTTTATTACGACTACGGGTTTCAATCCCAGCGCAATCGCTTTCTGAAGCACGAAGCGCGTCTGCGGCATCGGCCCCTCGAACGCATCCACCAGCAGCAGACATCCGTCGGCCATGTTCAACACTCTCTCCACTTCGCCGCCGAAATCGGCATGCCCCGGTGTGTCGATGATGTTTATCTTGCAATCTTTATATTGTATAGAAACGTTTTTAGCCAAAATCGTAATTCCCCGTTCTCGCTCCAAATCGTTGCTGTCGAGAAACTGGTCGAGGTCGGCATGTCCTTCACGGAAAAGTTTGCCTGCGAGTAACATTTTGTCTACCAACGTTGTTTTGCCGTGGTCTACATGGGCTATAATGGCGATATTTCTTATTTTCTGCATAACGTAAACAATCAGAATTCGGCGACAAAATTAAGCATAAATTATCAATGCTCATAAAAAAAATTCAAAAGGAATTGCCGATTCAAAAAAAGCACGTATATTTGCAGCCGCTTAAATAAAATGATATTAATTTATTACAAGTAAAAAAACATGTATCTGGATTCAACAAAAAAAGAAGAGATTTTCTCAAAGTACGGAAAATCAAAGACCGACACAGGCTCCCCCGAGAGTCAGATCGCATTATTCACTTACCGTATCAACCATTTGACCGAACATCTGAAGTCGAACAGAAAAGATTACGGTACGGAACGCTCGCTGAAAATGCTGGTCGGCAAACGCCGCCGCCTGCTGGACTATCTGGTGAAAGTGGAGATCGGACGCTACCGTGCCATTATCAAAGAACTCGGTATCAGGAAGTAATAACCATACTTCGGGGAATCTCCAAAAACTCCGAATACAAGGCTTGGTAAGCGTCATAAATGGAGCTTACCAATCGTAAATAAGCCTTTTAGCGACGAAGCATAATGCAAAAGTCGGAGTTTTTAGAGGTTCCCTTCGGAAAGAGATTTATTTTCGGGCGACTCCTTAACATCCGGCGACAACAATGGTTTTACCGTCGACGGTTTCCGTCCGGAGGTAGATTTTATCGTCCCA
>JAIRYD010000132.1 GCA_031267935.1 Tannerella sp. | reverse complement strand
TCTGTCCCGTCAGTACCTTACAAGTAAAATTCGTGTAATTTTTGGCAAAAGTTTCGAAGCGGGACAGCCCGAAGGGCTGAATTTTCATAACCGCAGGTAAGCGAAGCGCAGCGCAGCCTGCGGCAGTTGTCGCCGCCCCGTCCACTGCCTGAAAGGCAGGACTTCGAAAACTAAAAGTGAAGAGTGAAAGCAGCCTGACTCTTATCTCTCCGAAGTCCTGCCCTCCGGGCAGAAGTGAGAGTCCGCCTCTCCGCGGGTCGTTGACCCGCGGTTATGAAAATTCAGCCCTTCGGGCTATTCCGGCTTGTCCTTACGGCACGGGACCGGACGGCCATCCGGCGTTTTCTACCGACATGCCGTACCTGACGGCACGGGATATGAACGTCGCCCCCCCCGTTCATCGCTCCCCATTCATCGTTCATCGTTCATCGTTCATCGTTAATGACGTTCATCGTTCACTGCGCAAGGGCTTGTGAAAAAGAATCGGCGCGTTTTCGACCATTTCGTAGCTGTCGATGGCGTTTTTTTTATATTTTTGCCCCGCGAAACAAACAATGAAAAAAAATGATTGCACGTATTCATGCACTGCTGGAAGAGGTCGGGCGCCTCACGGCAGACAGCGCGGACGAACTGGAAGCGCTAAGAATTAAATATTTGAGTAAAAAAGGCGTGGTCGCGTCGCTGATGAACGATTTTCGCGACGTGGCCGCCGGACAGAAGCGCGAAGTGGGCATGCTGCTGAACGAACTGAAGGATGCGGCGCAGAACAGGATCGGCGCCCTGAAAGCGTCGTTCGAAGCCGCGCAGCCTGCCGGCGGGCGTCCCGACCTGACGCGCACCGCCTATCCCGTCGCTATGGGCACGCGTCATCCGCTCTCGGTCGTGAAGAAGGAAATATGCGACATCTTCGGACGACTGGGATTCAGCATTGCCGAAGGCCCCGAAATAGAAGACGACTGGCACGTCTTCTCGTCGCTCAACTTTGCGCCCGACCATCCTGCACGCGACATGCAGGACACGTTTTTCATCAGCCACAGCCCCGACATACTGCTGCGCACGCATACCTCGTCGGTGCAGACGCGCGTGATGGAACGGCAGCAGCCGCCCCTGCGCATCATCTGCCCGGGACGCGTCTATCGCAACGAAGCCATCTCCTATCGCGCGCTGTGTACTTTCCACCAGGTGGAGGCGCTCTACGTGGACACGGACGTCTCGTTTGCCGACCTCAAGCAGACGCTGATCTTCTTCGCCCGCGAAATGTTCGGTCCGGATACGGACATACGTCTGCGCCCGTCGTTTTTCCCCTTCACCGAACCGAGCGCCGAGATGGACATCAGCTGCAACCTCTGCAAGGGCAAGGGATGCCCGTTCTGCAAGCACACCGGATGGGTCGAAATACTCGGCTGCGGGATGGTGGACCCCAGCGTGCTCGAAAACTGCGGCATCGACAGCAAAATCTATTCGGGCTACGCGCTCGGGATGGGTATCGAACGCATCACGAACCTCAAATACCGGGTGAAAGATATCCGCATGTTTTTCGAAAACGACATCCGCTTCCTGAAACAGTTCGAATCAATCCGCTGATTCCCGTCACGCATGCAGAAGGAAGAACGCTACAGGGGCGTCATCGACTGGTTCGGCAGAAATGCCTCCGCGGCAGAAACCGAACTGCACTACTCGGATGCATTCCAGCTGCTGGTAGCCGTCATCCTCTCGGCACAGTGCACGGACAGGCGGGTGAACATGATCACGCCGGCGCTGTTCGAAGCCTTCCCGACACCCGACACGCTGGCGGCCGCCACGCCCGAAGCCGTTTACCCGTATATCAAAAGTGCGTCGTATCCGAACAGCAAGGCAAAACATCTGGTCGGAATGGCGCGCAAACTCGTGGCGGACTACGGCGGACAGCTACCTTCGGATGTGGACGAACTGCAGCAGCTGCCGGGCGTCGGACGCAAGACGGCCAACGTGATCGCCTCCGTGGTGTTCGACAAGCCGGCGATGGCCGTCGACACGCACGTCTTTCGCGTGTCGAACCGCATCGGCCTGACGGACGGCAGCCGCACGCCCCTGACCACCGAAAAGGAACTGATGCGCCACATCCCCGCGCACCTCATCCCCCGCGCGCATCACTGGCTGATCCTGCACGGCCGGTATGTATGCCTCGCCCGCAAACCGAAATGCGACACGTGCGGACTGACCCCGTGGTGCAGATATTTCGAAACGTCGGAAAATAGCCCCCGGAAAGAGCCCGCCTCCTTTTCCGCACGTTGAAATCCCGGCATTCCGTATGTCGGGACGGATTTTTTTTGTATATTTGTCCCTTGTAATAAGCAGGGAAGAATGAGGCGGAATAGAAAAGTCCGGATAAAACGGATACTGTGGATTTGTCTGATACCGGCAGGGCTGCTACTGTCGGCGGGTATTCTTCTATATGTGCCCGCCGTGCAAAATTTTGCCGTAAGGACAGTCGCCGGATACATCGCCGCATCGACGGATCTGGATATTCGCATCGAAAGGATTCGCCTGTCGTTTCCGCTTCATCTGCACGTGCAGAACGTGTCCGTGACGGATGCCGCACAGGACACGCTGCTGTCTTTTACTCACTTGGATGCAAGTCTGAAACCGCTTCCCCTGCTGAGGCGCGAGATTATTCCCGCGGGTAACATCCGTCTCGAAAATGCACGTTTCGACACCCGGTCGCTGATCGAAGGCATGGCCATACGCGGCACGCTGGAACACCTTCATCTGAACATCGCTCACATTCATCTCCTCAAGGAGACTTTGCAGCTGAACGACCTGCTCCTTGCCGACGCCGACGTGACGCTTCGCATCGACTCCATACAACCGTCCGGAGACGAAACACCTGTCGACTGGCAGTTTGTCCTCCACAAAATACACCTGAAACGTCTTTCGTTTCACTGCCTGATGCCCTCGGACACCATTCGCGCGGATTCGTTCTTCGAAGACATCCTGCTGACGGAAGGCCGCCTGAACCTGAAAGATCAGCGATATGCCGCCAATCAGTTTATCGTATCGGAGGCATGCGCAGATTTCGACCTGGGCGACAACCCGGCAAGGAAAGGATTCGACCCGTTGCACGCGGCCGTTTCGGGAATGAATGTGGAAGTCGATTCGTTGCTGTATGACGGCGAAGAGATGAATGTAAACCTGCGATCTTTTTATGCCCGCGAGCGCTCCGGGCTGGAAATCGTTTCGATGGAGGGACGCCTGCGCAGCGATTCGACGGTGTTCACCATCCCCGAATGGTCGTTGCGCACGCCCCGGTCGACATTGTCGGCGCAGGTTTCCATGCCGTGGAAATCGATATCCGCACATCCGCAGGGCAATCTCCGCGCACAGCTGACGGCGTCAATAGACCGGCGCGACATCGCCGTCCTTGCCGGCGAAACGTTCGAAACGTTCGAACAGCGCTGGCCCGACACGCTGCTTTTGTGTACGGGACTCCTGGAAGGAAACACCGGCAGGCTGAATATAAGAAAACTGTCCGGCGAACTGTCCGGCGTCTTCCGGTTCGAAGCCTCGGGCACAATCGAAAAAATAGCGGACCCTGCAACTCGTTCGGGAGACGTGCATCTGACGGCCGTCACTTACGATACACAAATATTTCAGACCGTCACGCAAAAAGTATACGACGGTAAACTCCGTTTGCCCGATCATATTCAGCTCGAAATGAACACCGCCCTGAGCAGCGGGGAATACCGGTTCGACATGCTGCTGGCCGAACAGCAGGGCAAGGTCCATCTGGACGGACGATATCATCCCGCACACCGGACTTATTCCGTGGCGATGCGGATTGACAGCCTCGAACCTGTTCATTTCCTGCCGTACGATTCCGTGATGTGGCTGGAGGCATCCCTGCACGCCGAAGGAAAAGGTACGAATCCGTTTGCCGCGTCCACGTGGACGCAGTTCGACGGACGCCTGCCCGAGATGCATTATAAAAACTTTATTCTGACAGGTCTGTCGTTCGACGGTTCGCTGAAAGACCATAAGATGCAGGCCTCGCTGCACAGCGCCTGTCCGTATATGGAAGGCGCCATTACGCTGGACGGCGCCATTCGCGAAAAAGACGTCGCCGGCATGCTGATTGTGAACGTGGATTCGCTGGACATGTACGGATTGAAACTGAGCGAACAGCCGTTTACCCAGTCGTTTCAGCTCTTTTCGGAATTTGAAACGGATCTGAATAAACGCCATCTGTTCGATATTACGCTGGGCAACTGGGAAATGCGGATAAGGCGACAGCGAATGAACCCTAAAACGCTGACGCTTCGCGCCGACAGTCGCGAAGACGCTTCGCGCATCTCTTTCCATGCAGGCGATCTGAGCATCATGCTCCGCGCGGACACGGATCTGGGCGCCATCGTGCATAATTTGAATGCGTTATCGGCCGACGTCGTGCATCAACTCGGCGCGGATACAACGCTCGACCTGTCGCGATTGCGCGCGCGCTTCCCCACCATGACGCTGAACGTCGAAGCCAAACGCGACAATCCGATTTACAACTATCTGCAGGGGGATGACATCTTTTTCAACCATTTCACACTGGACGCCGCCCTGTCGTCCGAAAACGGACTGCAAATGGATGCCTCGCTCCACGATTTCATTCGGGATACGTTGAAAATCGATACCGTGCGACTGCAGATCCACCAGGATTCCGCCGCGATCAGATACACCGGTTCGGTGATTAAGCACAAATTCCGCAATCAGGAACCGTTTCGCGCCGGTCTTTTCGGCAAATTGCAGGACCGGATGGCCGATGTGGAAGTCATGTACCGCAACCGGCGCGACGAGACGGGATTGCATGTCGGCCTCAGCGCCCGGAAAATGTCGTCGGGAGTGAAATTGCAGTTATTCCCCGAACACCCCGTCATCGCCTTTCTGCCTTTCAGGGTCAATACGGATAATTATGTACATATTAAAAACCTGTCGGACATTTCGGCCAATCTGCGGCTGGAGGGCGAAAACGATGCATCGATGTGGCTGCATTCGTCGGAAGAAGACGGCGTCATGCAGGAATTAGCCTTCGAAATAGACCGGATAGACCTGAGCGAGATATTGGGAAATACGGGGAATACGCCCCTGATGCAGGGTTTTGCAAACTTCTCGGCGCGGTATGTCCCGATGAATAATACCTACATGCTCGTGGCGGATGCCGGCGTCGACAACCTGTTCTATCAGGGCGGAAGAATCGGCGAACTGCTGCTCAACGGCGTCTACCTGCCTTTGGACAGGGAACGGCACCGGATCGACATGCACTTCCTCCATGACAGGGAGGAACTGTCCACGTTTTCCGTACTTTATCAGTCATCGAAACGCACCGGCAGCACGGACGGCACATGGGAAGCGAACGGCATTCCCCTGTCGATGTTCAATCCGTTTTTGCAGGGCAGCATGCACCTGTACGGTGCGCTGCAGGGAAACGTGCATTTCACCAATACGGACAAGTCGCTTCTTATAAACGGTTTCATGCAACTGGATACGGCCGCGGCCTACATTGCGGCGGCAGGTACGCAAATCCGTTTCGACGGACAGAAGGTGAATATCGAAAACAGTAAAATACGGTTCAACAAATACAGCCTGCTTGCTTCGGGCAATAATCCGCTCGTCATCAACGGGACGGTAGATATGAGCAATCCCGCAAGGGGAGAAGCCGATCTGACGCTGACGGCCAGTGATCTGCAACTGTTGAACACGCAAAAAAACAACGAAAGCATCGTGTACGGCAAAATGTACGTCGATCTCAATTCGACTGTAAAGGGGCCTTTGAACGCGTTGAAGATGAGAGGAAATCTGCATCTGCAAGGCAATACGGCCATGAGCTGCATCCTGAAAGAATCGCCCCTGACGACCTCCGACCGCATGGCCGACCTGGTCACCTTCTCCTACTTTCGCGATACGATTCCGCGCAGCACGCAGCTGTTCGGACGAAACCGCGTGCCGCGCGAATTTACCTCGGCAAGCGGACTGGACATGCTGCTCTCCATCCGTATCGATCCTGCCGTCAAGCTCAAAGCCGACCTCGACGAAACCGGAAACAACCGGATTGAACTCAAGGGCGGCGGCGATTTGTCGCTGCAATACACGCCGCAGGGCGAAACGGTGCTGACCGGCCGCTATACCTTGTCGGACGGGCTGATTAAATACAACATGCCCGTCATCTCCAACAAGACATTAAATATAAAGGACAACAGTTATATCGAATGGACGGGCAACCCGCTCGATCCCTATCTGAGCCTGAAGGCGACCGAACACGTACGCTCGTCGGTCAACACCGACGGACAGTCGTCGCATGTCGTGAATTTCGAAGCCGGTATTGCCCTCCGGCAACGAATCGCCGACCTCAACCTGCAGTTTACGCTGGATGCGCTGGACGACGTCGTCGTGCAAAACCAGCTGGTCGCGATGGGCACGGAGGAACGCAGCAAACAGGCGGTAAGCATGTTGCTGACGGGAATGTATCTGGCAAGCAACGGGACGGACAAAACAAAATTCGACATGAACACGGCGCTGAACACTTTCCTGCAGGGCGAAATCAACCACATCACGGGCAGTCTGCTGAAAGACGTTGATTTCAACTTCGGAATGGAACGGGTCGACGATGCGTCGGGCTTCGGCAAACGTACGGATTATTCGTTCCGATTCTCGAAACGATTCTACGACGACCGTTTCAACGTCATTCTGGGCGGACGGGTATCGACAGGCGACATGCCTGAAAGCTACAACAATATGTTTATCAACGACGCCTCCATCGAGTACCGGCTCGATACGGAAGGAAACCGTAATGCCAAGCTTTTCTACAAACGGCAGTACGACAGTCTGCTGGAAGGCGACATTTCGAAATACGGCGCCGGCGTGATCTTTCGCAGGAAAATGAGACGGCTGGCCGACCTGTTTATCTTCCGCAAGAAAAAAACAGAAGCAGTTACCGAAAACGAATCTCATGAAAACCACGAATAAATCATACCCGCTGTGCATTGTCCACTGTGTGCTGTTCATTGCATGCGGCACGTCCTGTTCGACGACGAAAAACCTGCCTGCAGGTGAAACGCTTTACACCGGTATTCAGCAGATTGAAGTGACCGACGCGAAACGTCCCGACGGTGATGACGAACTGATGGCCGAGATTGAAGCCGCGCTCGCCTGTCCGCCGAACAATGCCTTTTTCGGCAGCTCGTCCGTCCGCATGCCGTTCCCGCTCGGGCTGTGGATGTACAATGCCCTCGTGGACAAAAAAGGCGGATTCAGTCGCTGGATATTCAGGACATTTGTGCCCAAGCCGGTACTTGTCTCGGCCGTCAATCCCGAAATCAGGACGAAGATCGCACAGCAGCTGCTCCGCGAATACGGCTATTTCAACGGCGCGGCCTCGTATCGGACGATTCCGCATGCACGCGACTCCGCAAAAGCGAAAATACGCTACGAACTGACGATGAACGAGCCCTACACATACGACTCCATCGAATACCGGCGCATGCAGTCGCGCGCCGATACGCTTCTGAACCTGTCCGAATCGGACCGTCTGCTGCGGAAGGGCGACAAATTCAATGTCAAGACACTCGAGGCCGAAAGACAGCGCATCGCCTCGCTGCTGCGCAACAACGGCTACTATTATTTCCGTCCCGAATACATCGTCTGCGAGGCGGACAGCACCCTCGCGCCGCACCGGGTGAGCCTGCGCCTGCGGCTGAAAAGCGACCTCTCGCCCTCCGTGCTCAGACCGTGGAAGACGGGAACGACTTCGATTCATCTGTACGGCTACGACAGCGAAGCGCCCACCGATTCGCTCCAATACGAAGATATGAAAATATATTACGAAGGACGACTGCGGGTCCATCCCGGGGAATTGTACAACCGTTCCAAACTCCATACGGGCGACCTTTATTCTCAAGCGCGACAGGTACGGACGCAGTCGGAACTGAACCGCCTCGACGTCTTCAGATACACGGAGATGCAATACACCCCGCATAGCGATTCCTGGCGATGCGACACGCTGAACATGAACATTAATGCGACGTACGACCTGCCGCTCAACGGCGAACTGGAGGTCAACTTTACGGCCAACAGCAACCGCCGCATCGGGCCGGGCGCCATCTTTTCGCTGACGAAAAACAATCTCTTCGGACGCGGCGAACGGCTGAATGTCAGCCTGAACGGCAGTCACGAATGGCTCACCGACCGCAAACGGAACGACGCCGGTTCGCTGCGCGACAATTACGAATACGGCATCACCGGCACACTGACGTTTCCGCGTGTACTGCTTCCCGATTTTTTCAGACGGGAGTACGATTTTCCCGCGTCCACCATGCTGCGCCTGCATGCCAGCCGGTTAAACCGCGCCGACTTCTTCCGGATTCTGTCGTTCGGCGGCAGCGCCACGTACGACTTCGTCCCCGACCCCATCCGGACACATTCGTTCACGCCTTTCAGCCTGTCGTTTAATCAGCTGGAAAGCGTAACCGCGCGTTTCGACAGCATCACCGCCAAAAACGACGCCCTGTCGCAGAGCTTCAGAAATCAGCTTATACCCTCGGTCAGCTACACTTACACGCTGGACAATCTGCCCGTCCGCCACGGAAGACACACCACGTGGTGGCAACTGTCCGTGACCGAATCGGGAAATGTCGCTTCGGGCATCTATGCGCTCGCCGGGAAAGATTTTAATACGCATAAGAAACTTTTCGGCAATTTCTTCTCCCAGTTTCTGAAGCTGACGACCGAACTGCGCTACAACCACGTGCTGAGCCGCAGCAGCCGGCTGGTGGGACGGCTGAGCGGCGGCATCATTTACAGCTACGGCAATTCCGATTATGCGCCCTACAGCGAGCAGTTTTATGTGGGAGGCGCCAACAGCGTCCGCGCGTTCACCATCCGGACGATAGGCCCGGGACGTTTCCGCGGCGAGGACACGCGTTTTGCCAACCTCGACCACGTCGGCGACCTCAAGCTCGAAGGCAATCTCGAATATCGTTTCCGCGTGGCCGGCGACCTCGAGGGGGCGCTGTTTCTCGATGCAGGCAACGTCTGGCTGCTCCGCAACGACGTGGACAACAGCCGCCTCGGAGGAAAATTCGAATGGCGACATTTGCCGAACGACATTGCGCTGGGCACGGGCGGAGGCATCCGCTACAACCTGGACGTGCTCGTCATCCGCCTCGATCTCGGCATCGCCCTGCACGTGCCCTACAATACGGGCAAAAGCGGCTATTTCAACAAAACCCGCCACGAAGGCGTCGGATTCCACATTGCGGTCGGATATCCCTTCTGACGTTTTTTTTCTTTCACATTACCCGAATGATTTTCATGATAATCCCTTAATCGGAAAAATCAGTGGGTTCGGACAAATGTCGGATTCCGACGGTTCCCGTGCCTTTTCCGCGTCCGCAAACGTTTTTTTGCCTACTTTTGCGAAGAAAAAAGAAAATTGCATGACGAAGAGAATATTGCTTGCGATATGGATGTGCCTCGCCGCGGCGGACATTTTTGCCCGCGTGGAGCCGGATCTGTTTGCGCAGGCCGACAGGGAGAAAATGAACGGATGGGTGGATTCCGTATTCCGGACCATGGACGACGACGAACGGATCGGACAACTCTTCATGGTCGCCGCGTATCCGCGCACGGACGCCGCCCACATGAAACTGCTTCGGGATTGTATCGAGAAAATAAAAATCGGAGGCATCCTGTTCCGCCAGGGCGACCCCGTCACGCAGGCGCAGGTGACCAACCGCGTCCAGCAGATGTCGCGTCTGCCGCTGTTCGTGGCGCTCGACGGCGAATGGGGACTGTCGATGCGCCTGCGCGGAACGACGCGCTTTCCGAAAAACATGATGCTCGGCGCGATCGAGGACGAACGGTTGATTGAGGCATACGCACGCGAGGTCGGCCGCCAGTGTAACGAGATGGGGATTCATATCAACTTCGCGCCGGTGCTGGACGTCAACTGCAATCCCGAAAATCCGGTGATCGGGCTACGTTCGTTCGGCGAGAATCCCGGCGACGTGGCACGAAAAGGTATCGCTTATGCCCGCGGACTGGAAAGCATGCGCGTGATTGCCGTAGCGAAACATTTTCCCGGCCACGGCGGCACGTCCGAAGACTCGCACCATACGCTGCCGACCGTTTTTCATGCGGCCGATTCGCTGGACAGCATTGAACTGGCGCCGTTCCGGCAATATATCGACGGCGGTTTTGCAGGCATGATGAGCGGACATCTGTACGTCCCCGCGCTGGACCGCATGACGAACCGTGCCGCTTCGCTTTCGAACGTCGTGATTACCGGTCTGCTGAAAGAAAAACTGGGTTTCGAAGGACTTTGCTTTACCGATGCGCTGGAGATGAAAGGCGCTGCGGCCGATGGCGGCAGTCCGACCGTCCGGGCGCTGCTCGCCGGCAACGACGTCGCGCTGGCGCCCGGCTCGCTGAACCGGGAATTTGAGGCCGTGAAGAAAGCCCTTCGCGACGGAATACTGAAAATGGAAGATATCGACGCCCGATGCAAAAAAATACTGCAATACAAATATATCGTAGGGCTTGACCGTTACAGGGCCATCGAAACGGAAGGATTGTCCGAACGGCTGAATACGCCGCATGCCGACTGGCTGGCGGCCAAGCTCAATGCCGAATCCATCACCGTGCTGAAAAACGAACAGGACTGTATCCCTCTGAAACAGCTGGACAAAAAGAACATCGCCGTCCTCACCGTCGGCGAACCGGACAAGAACGATTTTCTGACGATGCTGCACCGCTACTGCCCGGTCACATCCTTTCAGATCACTGCCGGATCGAAAGAATCCGAAATAAAAAATGTAACGACGGCGCTCGAAAGCTACGACGCGATTATCTGCGGCGTTTTCACCACCGGCATTCCCGAACTGCCGCCACTGCAGGAACTGTCACTCAAAAAAGATGTGATTTACGTGCTTTTCACGCCTCCCTATTTCGGGCGAACCTGGCAGCAGTCCATCCTGTCGTCCAAAGCGCTGGTCATGGCATACGAAGCCACTCCCAATGCACAGCGTTTCGCCGCGCAGATTGTTTTCGGCGGCATCCCGGCAAAGGGCAGACTGTCCGTGACCATCCCCGAAATGTTTCCGGCAGGTGCAGGCCTCTGCACGCCGAAAACGCGCCTCGGATACCACTGCCCCGAAGAAACCGGCATGAACGCCGCCTGTCTGGATTCCATCGCGCTGATTGTCGACGAAGGACTGCAGCAGAAAGCCTATCCGGGCTGTCAGGTGCTGGTCGCCAAAGACGGCATGATCATCTACAACGAATCGTTCGGATATTATGACTATCAGCATAAAAAGCCCGTGACGGAATCGTCCGTCTACGACCTGGCCTCGGTATCGAAAGCTACGGGCACGCTGCTCGCCGTCATGAAAGCCTGTGACGATACCCTGCTCACGCTCGATCTGCCTCTCTCTGCCTGTATCCCCGAAATGCAGGGAACGGACAAGAGCGATTTGCGGATCGAAGAACTCCTGTATCACCAGACCGGTCTCCCGCCGACCATCGCTTTCTACTTGAAAACCATCGACGGCAGCAGTTTCGACGGCAGCCTCTACAGCCGTTCGAAAAAAAGCACGCATCCCGTGCTTTTCGAGCCGCAGACGTATGTGCGAAACGACTTCCGCTTCCTGTCCGACATGGTCTCCGCCACACCGAAAACGGATTTTAACATCCATGTGGCGCGCAATTTCTACGTGCACGACTCGTTCCGGGATACCGTCATGCAGGAAATCAGACAAGCCAAACTGACCCGGAGAGGAAGGTACGTGTACAGTTGCGTAAACTTTATCCTGCTTAAAATGATTGTAGAGCGGCAGATGCGGCAGCCGATGGACGAACTGCTGCGCACGGCGTTTTTCGACCGCCTGGGCGCATATTACACGACATACAATCCGCTGGACAGGCTCGATTCGACGCTGATCGCGCCCACGGAAAACGATCTGTTCATTCGCCGCCAGCTGTTGCACGGATATGTACACGACGAGGCGGCCGCATTTCAGGGAGGCGTTTCGGGCAATGCGGGATTGTTTTCGAATGCCCACGATCTGGCGAAAACGCTGCAACTCTACCTGAACGACGGCGTCTACGGCGACGAGACGTATTTGTCCGCATCGACCTGCCGTCTTTTTACGAACAGCAAAAGTCCGCTCTCGAGGCGCGGGCTGGGTTTCGACAAGCCGGAAACGGATGCGACCCGGACGTCGCCCTGCGGAACGCTTGCACCGCCGACCGTCTACGGGCATACGGGCTACACCGGTACCTGTTTCTGGATCGATCCCGAAAATAAAATGATATATATCTTTCTGTGCAATCGCGTGTATCCTTCGCGCGTGAATATCAAACTGTTTACGCAGAATATCCGCACGCGCATACAGGACGTTGTCTACCGTTCGCTGCAAAAGGGAGGAAAATAGAAAAGCCGAGTTTCACAACCCGGCTTTTCCCCAGTTTATTATTAACATTTAAAAATCTTAAAAACAAAAACAATGCAGTACATCCACGGCGAAAATACCGAAATCGCCGTGTTCGCAGTACTACAAGGCTTCTGGCTTCTTCAAAAATCGTTTATTCGATCTTTTTATTCAATATAATGTGGGCAAAAAATCCTACGATGATCGTAGTCAATCCAACCAACAGAAACGTATTACTCGACTGTCCGACAATAGTGGGGACCGTCAGTATCACCACTCCGATGAGGAGTATCAGTATTCCCAAATATTTCAATGCGTTCATGACTATATTATATTTAATATTATATTCGACCGGCAAATAAAGCAATAATAATTCGAACTGAAAAATTTTTTAGCAAAAAAAATGATGCCGGAGAAAATTTTATCTGTATATTTACCCTCGTAAAAAAATATATTATGTTGCAAATACTTTATATACTGTATTTTTGGCTTATTGTGATGCCTGTATTCTGTATTGCCACGATTTTGACGGCTTCGCTGGTCATCGTGGGTTGCTTGCTGGGTGGCGAGCGTTTTTTTTCCTACTATCCCGGGATGGTCTGGTCGCGGTTCACGTGCTATCTGGCGCTGTGTCCCGTCAAGGTGAAGGGGCGGGAGTTGCTGGACGGGAAGCAATCCTGCGTTTTCGTGGCCAATCACCAGAGCGCGTTTGATATTTTTCTGATATACGGTTTTCTGGGCGTTCCCATCAAATGGATGTTGAGGCAGGGGATTGCAAAAATACCCTTTGTCGGAGCCGCCTGCCGTTCCGCCGGTTTTATTTTTGTGGATCATTCGTCGCCGCAGGCCGTCCGGCGGAGTATCGCCGAAGCGAAAGTCCGCCTGCGCGACGGCGCGTCGCTGGCGATTTTTCCCGAAGGTTCGCGCACGCGCAACGGAAAAATGGGACGTTTTCGCAAGGGCGCTTTTCATGTAGCGCTGTCGCAGCGTCTTCCGGTTGTTCCCATCACCATCAACGGCACCTATCATGTGCTGCCCAAAGGCACGCTGAACGTCCGTCCCCACCGGATGGAAATGGTGATCCATGCGCCCGTGCAAATCGACGAACACGTGCCGGACGGGAAAGACGGATTGCAAACTTTTGCCGACGACGTGCAGAAGATCATTGCCGCAAGTCTGTGGAAAGAGTTCGTCTGAGGCGCTGTCCGGACGGTGATTCTTTTGATTTATTCGTTCTCGAAATATTCTTCGTCGGTATTGCCCAACTGGATGTATTCGGCGATCAGTTTTGAGAGTTCGGAGTCCTGCTTGGCCTTGTCCCACAGCCAGTCGTAGTAGCCGATGCTCAGCTGGAAATTCATCTGAAGGATGGATTCGCAGCCGGCATCGATGAATATCTGCGAAATCTGATCGTCGTATCCGATGTCCGAATTGATGAGCGTTTTGAGATCGTCGATAGCCAGGAAGGAGATGTCGCTCCGTTGCAGTCCGGTGAGTTCGGCCAGTTTCCGTCCTTCGGGAGTGTTGCTGTGCGTAATCAGGAGGAAGGTGAGAATCACGAATATCCCGTCGATGAAGATACCCACGAAATAGCCTATTTTGATGTCTTCGTAATAACATTCGACAAGGTATCTGTGGCCTTCGCGGATGATTTTGCGTTTTCTGGAAAAAGCTTTGTGGACGAGTGACGGTACGGAGCCGGGAAGGACACAGCAGGCTCGCTGCATGATACGGTTGACGGCGTGCTGCTGGATGTATACGGGTATTTCCGTGTGGCCGGTCGGATCTTTCATGCGCAGCTGTTTCAGCGACACGGTAGTCGGCTTGAGGCCGGATATATTATATTTGTGGAGGATTTCGCCCGTCTGTACGACCGGGCGACGGTCGCCGTTTATCGTGACGTAGCGCACGTCCAGCTGATAGGTGCCCAGCGTGATGATCTGATACAGCAGGCCGGTATATGATTTGCGGTTGATGACGGTCGACGCACGCTGTTCGTCGAAGGTAAAGGTATACAGTTCACGTTTGCTCAGGTCGCAATAGGCGTAGCAGGTGCAGTGGATGATGTAGACAAGATCCTTGAGATATTTCGCATCCCGTTCGTCAATATTGAGGCAGAAGGCGTCGAACTTTTCTCTTCCGGGAAACATGGGCGCATTGAGCAGTACGCCTTCGAGCGGAAAAACCAGCTGATAGTAATCCACGAGATTGACATAGTGCGTGATGCCGGGAATCATCAGTTCGATCCGCTTGTCTTTCGTTTCTTTTTCCAGGTGGCTGTACACGATCCTGACAAACCGTTTGGTGATTTTCGCGCCTTTGTCTACTCTGATTTTGAGCGCGCCGCGGTGTTCGTAGGCGGAGTCGCGTACGTAGAGCGGCAGCAGGTCAAACAGAGGTTCACCGTTGCCAATATACGTACAAAGTCTATGTAACCGTTCCATATACAGTTTTTTGTGTTGCACGGCCTGCAATTTTTGCTGCACATGCGAATTGCTTTTTTTCTTTTTTTTCGCCATGGCTGTTTTCTTTTTTTTTGCGGAAGCAAAGATAATTTTTTCAAATGAAATATTCAAGATTTGCAAACGGATATTTTTTTGCACGAAATATTGTTTACCTTTGTACGCCAAAAAAAAGCAAGTCATCCATGCACGAAAAAATTATTATTCTTGATTTCGGTTCACAAACCACCCAGTTGATCGGGCGCAGAATCAGAGAATTAAACACTTATTGCGAGATATTGCCGTACGACCGCTTTCCGGAAGGCGACGCGCATGTCAAAGGTGTGATCCTGTCGGGCAGTCCCTGGTCGACGGGCGACGCCGGCGCGTTCAAAACGGATCTGTCCGGCATCCGCCGCAAATATCCGGTGCTGGGCATCTGCTACGGCGCTCAGTTGATGGCGCGCGATTCGGGCGGGACAGTCGTATCGGCCGTCACGCGCGAATACGGCCGTGCACATCTTTCGCATATCGACGTGCACGACCCGTTGCTGGCGGGCGTGAAAAGCGGCTCGCAAGTATGGATGTCGCACGGCGATACCATCATGCAGCTGCCGCCATCGTTCGAGATCGTGGCCAGCACGGAAGACGTAAAGGTCGCCGCATACCGCGCCGGCGACGAACAGACATGGGGCGTGCAGTTCCATCCCGAAGTGTTTCACACCGAAGACGGCATGCGCATCCTGGACAATTTTCTGCATGTCTGCGGCTGTGCGAAAGACTGGACGCCCGCATCGTTTATCGAATCGACCGTCGCCGCACTGAAGGAAAAACTGGGCGACGACAAAGTGATTCTGGCGCTGTCCGGCGGCGTCGATTCGTCCGTGACGGCCGTGCTGCTGCACAGAGCCATCGGCAAAAACCTCTCCTGCATCTTTGTCGATCACGGACTGCTGCGCAGGCACGAATTCGAACACGTACTGCGCGATTATGCACATCTGGGACTGAACGTCACCGGCGTGAATGCCCGCGAAAAGTTCTACGGCCGTCTGGCAGGCGTGACGGAACCCGAACAGAAACGTAAAATCATCGGCAAGGGATTTATCGACGTTTTCGAAGAAGAAGCGCAAAAACTGAAAGACGTCAAATGGCTGGGGCAGGGGACGATTTATCCCGACGTGATCGAATCGCTCTCTATCACCGGCATGGTCATCAAGAGCCATCACAATGTAGGCGGTCTGCCGGACAGGATGAAACTCAAACTGGTCGAGCCGCTGCGCCTGCTTTTCAAGGACGAAGTGCGCCGCGTAGGAATGGAACTGGGCATGATGCCCCACCTGATCAAACGCCATCCGTTTCCCGGCCCGGGGCTGGGCATCCGCATACTGGGCGCCGTCACGGCGGAAAAAGTGCGTGTTCTGCAGGAGGCGGACGATATCTATATCTCGCTCATGCACGAATGGGGACTGTATGACACCGTCTGGCAGGCGGGCGCCATCCTGCTGCCCGTGCAGTCGGTAGGCGTGATGGGCGACGAACGTACCTACGACAATGCCATCGCCCTGCGCGCCGTGACATCGAAAGATGCCATGACGGCCGACTGGGCGCAACTGCCGTACGACTTTCTGGCCAAAGTATCGAACGAAATCATCAACCGGGTGAAAGGCGTCAACCGCGTAGTCTACGACATCAGCTCCAAACCGCCTGCCACGATCGAATGGGAATAATTTTAAATAATTAAATAGAGAAACGATGAACTTTAAAGGAAATGAATTGACAACCGGCGAAATGTTTCGTCATGTATACAGCGGCATATCGGCAGAAGATCTGGAACGGAAAAGCTGCGAGTTGATGACCGCCTGGGGCTACCGTCTGAAAAGCCGCGAAGGCGGACAGGCGGTTTTCGAAAAAGGAAACCGCACGGCACGGCTCCTGCTGGGTGCACTGGTGAAATATTTCAAAACAAGCATCCGCGTGACCCCTGCCGGGCCGGACGAACTGAAATGCGAAGTGCGCAGTCTTTCGTCGGGCTTTTCGGGCGGCCTGATCGGCATCAACCGAATGAAAAACGAGATGAAAGCCCTCTTCGCTGCATTTCAGCAGTTATAGAGATCCCCTTCAAGGAATGAAACACATGCTATTCGCCGCAAGGCTCGGCGTGATTGGTCTCGCGGCGTTTTACTGCGCGGCAACAGTCTGCGTGGCACAGACGGGCAACGGCACGGACGGCGTCCGGCTGCAGGGGCGCATCCTCATCGAGGGAAGCGACGAAGACGTGCCGTATGCCACGATTACCGTCGCGGACGACAGCGCGCAGGTCATCTCGCGGCAGGTATCGGACGGGAGCGGGAGGTTTGCCTTTCAGGTAAAACGAAGCCGTTCGTACCGTCTGACGGTATCGGCCGTCGGATATGTGACGACGACGGAAGGCATCTCCGTCGCCGCCGGCGAAACGGTCAGGAACCTCGGCGACATCCTGATGAAGGAAGGCATCGAACTGGGCGAAGTAAGTGTGACGGCACAGAAGCCGCTGATCAAGAGCGACCCCGACAAACTGATATACAGCGTCGAGGCCGATCCCGAAGCGAAATCGAACACCCTGCTCGAAATCATCCGCAAAGTGCCGCTGCTCAGCGTGGACTCCGAAGACAACGTCACGCTCAACGGACAGAGCAACTACAAGGTGCTGGTCAACGGCAAGAGCTCGAGCCTGATGTCCAACAATTTCAAGGAAGTGATCAAAAGCATGCCCGCCCATACGATCAAGGACATCGAAGTGATCACCAGCCCCTCGTCGCGCTACGAAGCCGAAGGCGTGGGCGGCATCATCAACATCATCACCTCCAGAGAACGCACGGCGGGCTACACCGGAAGCGTCGGCGCCAATGCCACGTCGCGGGGCGGATACGGCGTGAACGCATACGTGGCGGCCAATATCGACAAATTCAGCTTCTCGACCAACATCTATCTCAACAGATCGAAGCAGCCTCCCTCCGAAAACTACTCCAGCCGCGTCAACCTCATGAGCGATACCTATCGCTACACGGATACAAAAGGCGAAACACGCAGCCGCAGCCACAGCGGCAACCTCAATTTCGAAGCAGGATACGAAATCGACTCCCTCAACCTCATAAGCGCATCGGCATGGGGATACCTCGGCACCGGACACTTCGACCGCCTCGCCACCACCGCCGAGCAAGACATCCGGAACAACCCCGTCCGCCGATATGTCAACCGCATGGGCGGCGAAAACACCTCCGGATACCTGTCGGGAAACGTGGACTACCAGCGCAGCTTTGCAAAAAAAGACAAAACCTTCACCGCATCGTACAAGATGGACTACAACCCCGACAACTCCAAGAACAGCACCGACGTCGACGGACAGCTCAACTACATCTCCTACCGCCAAATGTCGGACAACCGTTCTTCCGGGCAGACACACACCCTTCAGCTCGACTATTTCGACCCGCTCACGGAAAACCATCAGATAGAAACAGGCCTGAAAGGCATCTACCGCCGCAATTTCAGCGAAACGGACATCTCCGTCTTCGACTCGCCGACCGACAGCTGGCAGGAAGACCCGAGCCGCCTCAACGACCTCGACTACGACCAGTACATCATCGGCATCTATGCCGGCTATCTTTTTAAACACAACAAAACAAGCACGAAAGCAGGCGCCCGCGCGGAATACACCTGGAACGACGGACTTTTCAAATCGCAGGTGAACACGCCGTTCAACAACACGCTTTTCAACCTCATTCCGTACATCAACTTCACGTATGCCCTCCAACCGGCCCGAACCGTCAAAGTATCCTATACCCAGCGGCTCTACCGCCCGGGAATATGGGTGCTCAATCCATACGTAAACGACCTCGACCCGCTGAACATCAGCTACGGCAATCCCCAACTCGATGCGGAAATCTCCCATTCCTTCTCCGCCTCGTACGGGCAGTTTTCGCCCAAATTCAACCTGAACATAGACCTGAACAGCTCCGTCACGAACAACTCGATCGAGCAGTATTCGTTCATCAACGAAAACGGCGTGCACCATTCGACCTACGGCAACATCGGTTCCAACCGGCGCTACGGCGCAAACATGTTCGTCTCGTTCCGTCCGAACGGAAACCTGAACTTCTACGGCAACGGCCGGGTCAACTACGTCGTCCTCGACTCGAACAACGAAATGAAACGCCACAACGAAGGATGGATGTCCGGATACTCGCTCGGCGCGCGGTGGACGGCCTGGAAAGGCGGCTCCCTCTCGGCCAACGCAGGCGGCAGTTCGCCCTGGATTCAGTTGCAGGGCAAAGGCTCGGCCTACCGTTACACCAGTATCGGCGTCACGCAAAAACTGCTCAAAGACAAACTCGACCTGTCCGTCTACATCTCGGATCCCTTCGCACGGAAAGTATACTACAGAAGCGACATTGACGACCCCACCTACACGATGCACTCCGAAAGCTTCCGCTGGGGACAGACGGCGCGCATCAGCCTGATATACCGTTTCGGAAAAATGAATGCGACCGTGAAGAAAGCACGCCGCGGCATCAGCAGCGACGACCAGCGCGAAGGAAACAGCCAGGGCGGTTCGACGGAAAACTGAAGCGAAACCTCTAACCCCCCCCCGACCAGACGGAAATATTCGGAACCGGCCCCCGATTCCAAACATTTCCGAAGGATACGGACGGAACCGGACCCGATTCCAAACATTTCCGAAGGATACGGACGGAACCGCTGTAATTCTCAGGTCGAACCCGGGGTACGGTAATACGCCGTAAAAAAATCAAGCAGCCGGCAGAGAAAGCGTTCGGTAGACGGTTCCACGCCGGCTATTTCGGAGAGATTCATCACCGCGTCCGGCGTCGAGGCGATCTGTTTGCCGCGCTTCGAGGAGTCGCCCTGCAGGGCGCGGGCGAGGCGGGTCAGGTCGGTGCGGTGAAGCAGCGTGCCGTGAAAAAGGATGCGGCCGGCCGTGACGAACGAGGCTGTGCCGGAGATCTTCCGGTCGCCGACCCGCAGATCGCGCCGCGCACCGGCGGTCGCCTCGATTCCGCACGCACGCAGGGCTGCCAGGACGGGAGAGGCAAAATCCATCTCCAGCACGGGCGTCGCGTCGCGGTCGACGATGAATGCGTAGTTGATGTTTCCGTAATCGTGATACACGGCGCCGCCGCCGGAGAGGCGACGGACCGTTTCGATGCCGTGCCGGCGACAGTATGCCACGTCGACTTCCGCGTCGATCCGCTGATTCCTCCCGACAATGACCGAAGGACGGTTGATGTAGAGCAGGAGCACATCCTCGCCGGGAGGATGCGCCGATACAAGCGCTTTTTCCAGTTCGCAGTGATAGGCGGGAGCGTCCGACGCGCTTCGCAGAATCTTCATCGTCTATTCGACGTGAAAAGCCACGCGCAGATCTTCCACTTCTTCATCCGAAATCGGGCTGAGGCTGCCGATGGAATGGGCCATGATGAGCGATTTGGCGCTGAATTCGGCGACTTCGAGACGGTCGAACGCCTGCAGCAGGCTGTCGCCGGTGACGACGACGGAATCGTTCGCAAGCAGGACGGCCGGGACGTTTTTCAGCGCATCCACGATGTGCTGCGTATTTTCATACTGCATGCCGAAACGGACGGTCGGCACGTCCTTGAGCAAAATCCAGCTTTCGGGGATGGTACGGACGTTGAATTTCGTGCCCGAAGTGCAAAAGCCCATCAGGTGTGGCGGCTGGGTGAGGATGATGGCGTGGATGCGCGGATTGCTCCGGTAGATGGCCTGGTGGAGCGCTACCGAGCGGCTGGGCACCTTGCCGGCCTCCACCATTCCGTGCTTGACCTGCACGATGTGGCGAAGCTCGATGTCCCAGCGCGGCACGCCGGGCGGCGTAATCAGAAAATCGTGGTCGCGCCAGCGGACGGAAACGGTCCCGTACGAACTGATCATCAGTCCCTGGTCGCAGGCGCGGCGGACGATGGCCACAATGTCGGCGCGTATGGCCCGTTCGTCGGGCGGACAGGACGCGTTCATGAAGACGGGAAAGTCGACCGGAAGCGAGCGCTCGTGCTGTTCGATCTGCGCATCCGTCAGGCAGGTAGGTTCGCCCAGAATACGGGCATTGATGAGCGTGCGCGCGCAGAACTCGAGCGTCTCGAAACGCTGATAGGCGTCCATCAGGTCTTCGCCGCAGAGCACTACGCCGTGGTTTTCCATGATGACGGCGCTGTATTCCGCATGCTGTCTGAACTCGGATGCGATCTTCCGTCCCAGATTTTCGCTGCCGGGCACGTCGTAGGGCGCAAAACCGATCGTGCCGCAGATGTTTTTCGCCTGCGGGATGATGTTCGTGTTCGGAATCTGTTTGGTGATGCTGAACGATACGAGCGCGGGCGGATGGGCATGGATGATGGCTGTCGCGTGGGGACGGATTTCGTAGATGGCCTTGTGGAACGGATATTCGGACGAAGGCTTGTGAGGCCCGACGACGGCGCCGTCCGCCCTGACGCAGACGATGTCGCGCGCAGTCAGCGAGCCTTTGTCGACCGAGCCGGGCGTGATCCATATATCGCCGTTTTCATCGCGGATGGAGATGTTGCCGCCCGAAGTAGTCGTCATCCCGCTGCGATAGATGCGGCTGATGACGACCCGTATCTGTTCGGCCGGATGCATGAGTTTTGTATCAAGCTGTTTCATATTGTTTGAAATTTATGCGTGACGGTTCGTTTGCAGATCTCCGGCATGTGCCAGGAGGAAAGTTTCGGCTTCCACGTTCCACAGGCCGTGATGCGCGTCGCAAAGACGGTGCAGTTCGGCGTAGACGGGGTTTTCGCCTCCCCGCGCCTCAAAGTCCGCGATGGGCGTGAGCGGCATGTCGATATGCGTATATATCAGTTTTTTCCCGCCGGGGATGGAGGGCAGGTTCATCGTCGTTTCGATGACGGTATTGAGGCCGCCGACGTGCGTGACGAGGCCTGCCGGATCGAGGCCGCGGCTCATCATCGCGAGCGCTTCCTTCATGTCGTCCGTGTTTCCGCCGCTTGTTCCCACCACGTGGGTGCCGGCGTAGTGCACGTGGTAGAAGTTAAACAGCGCCTTGAAATCGCTTTTCGACGGGCCGGCAAAGAAGTTGAGGCATCCGTCGAAAGCCAGAAGGGCGTCGGCCTGCTCGACGACGGAGACGACGGGGGCAAGGACGAATACATCGTCGTATCCAGCGCTCAGGGGCGTCATCGCGCGCAGCGTTTCCACCGCGTCGGCCGTCGCGCCGGTATTGACATATTCGAGCCTGATGCCGTTACGGGCGGCGGCGGCGGGACTGTAGAGCCTGCAGGCGCGGTCGAGGCGTGACTGGTCGATGTCGGTGACCACGAGCAGCGCAGGCTTGCGGTCGGTGCGGTGGATGGCGTAGTTGATGGCCGCCAGACCCATCGGTCCGACGCCGGCAAGAATCGCCATGCAGCCGCCGTGGCGTATGTCCATCTCGTGGGCATACGTGCCCGGCGTCGTGTGATAATCGGCATGCATGGCTCCGATGACGCACGAGAGCGGCTCGGAAAGAGAAGCCGGATAGAAGCCTTCGCCCGTGTAGGGCAGCAGGCAACCGTTTTCCATCACCTCGCGCGGAATCGTTACATACGTCGCATCGCCTCCGATGCAGGGATAGGAATAGCCCGGCGCGCTCAGGATGCCGACCGGACCGCGCGGATCGTTGAGCGCCGGCTGGATGGAGAACTTGTCGCCTGCGCGGAACGTGTCGCGCCACCGGCGGCCGACCTCTACCAGCTCGCCGGCAAATTCGTGCCCGATAATGACGGGATTTTGCGCCACGTCGCGCGGCACACGTTTGTGCGTATCCGCTTCGTGCGCCGCTTTGTATGACGACATGCAGATGCTGTCGCACACCACCCGCGCCAAAATCTCCTCCTCACCCACCGGCGGCAGATCGAACGTCTCCATGCGCAGATCGTTCCTGCCGTATAATCTGATTGCTTTTGTTTTCATCTTCGTAAATATGATTTGTATTGCACGGCAAAGATAGTGATTTTACGCCGTGTCACAAATGCAGGACGTGCATTTCGGAATACACTTGCGCGAACTTTACATTTTCTCCGGAAAAAATGATAATCTCTTTTTTAATTGTGAAAAATAATCCTGCTATTTACGGTGGTGTCTTGACAATAAAAAAGAAATCGCCTTTGCGGGACGGGAAAACAGCGCTTCACCATCTGCCGCCGGCGACGGGCAGACGGTGAAGGGTAAAGCCTTTCAATACCTAAACATCACTGTCCGCGCGAAGAATCTCTTCGATCCGCTCCCTGTCCAGACCGGTAACAAGCCGGATTTGCTCCAGCGGAATTCCGTTGCGGCGGCAGGTGATTACTACTTCCGCTTTGCCTTTCTCTATGCCGATGGCTTCACCTTCCTCACGGCCTTTTGCCTTGCCTTTCTCTATGCCGATGGCTTCGCCTTCCGCTTTACCTTCCTCCCATCCTTCCGCTTTACCTTCCTCCCATCCCTTAGCCAGGGCGTCGACGTAGAATGTGCGTTCGACGCGGATCGCGTCCAGGTATTTTTCATACGTTTCGAGCTGCGACTTTGTGTACGAGTT
>JAIRYD010000113.1 GCA_031267935.1 Tannerella sp. | reverse complement strand
CGTCGGCCTGTCCCGCGGCGTCGACGTAGCCCTGCCTGCCGCTGCGGACAAGCGCCTGATGGGCGGCGACGACGCACGCGCCTTCGTAGTTGATTTGCAGCAGACGGTCGGTCAGGGGTGCACCGTTGCGGGCGAACAGTTCGACGGGTTCCATCGCGGGCGTGTTGTGCTCGCTGCCGAAGGTGACGACAAAGCCGTGGTCGTACAGATAGCCGGCGTAGTGTTCCAGCGTCGCGATGCTGTTGCGCGGGGTGATGAACTCGACGGAATGGATGCCGCGGCGGCGGAGTGTTTCGGCCGCCTGCACGACGTCCTGTTCGAAGTCGGTAAAGGCGCCCGTCGCATCGTCGGCCAGGAACGGATAGGTGGGTATGCCGCCTGCGGCGAGGATCGTCCGCCGGACGGCTTCGAAGGGCAGGAAGGCTTTCGGGTCTTCGGGCACGAAGGCGTCGCCGCCGGATTTGAGCAGGCGGGCGCGTATTTCGTTTTCCACGGCTGCATGGTTGTCGACGTTCGCTTTCAGCGGCCGGCCGCCGAAGAGTCTTTCGAAAAAGGAAGCCGCCGCCGCATCGCCGTCCGTATGGCGGCAGGCCTCGATGCGCAGCGCCTTGGCCAGATGACGTTCGCGGACGGCGCCCTTCGTCAATTCGCGTTCGATGCGTGCGCAGTCGAGGCGAAAACCGGCGTTGTGCGCCGTAAGTACGCCGTTCAGTCTGTCGCACATCATCCGTACCTGCCGGTTGGATTCGCGGCGCACGCCGGCCAGCTGCGCGGCATACGGTTCGGGCAAGTCCGGCGGACATTTCAGTCCCTTGCCGCTCAAGTAGGTGCGCCCGGGATTGTTCGGGTCGTTCACGCGGACGCCACGGGTGCGGTCGTCTTCCTGCAGACTGATAAACTCGATGTTGAACAGTGGGAACAGCCTGCGTCGCCACGCTTCGTCGCGCCACTCCACATAACCGTCCATCGAATAGAAATCGTTGATTCCGACTACTCTTACATTTTCGCTGACGGCCCGGTCCAGTGCGTCTGTCAGACGTTCGAAGGCGCTGAACGAGTACGGCGTGTGCAGATGGGCGTTTACTTTAAAAAAAATCATTTCCGACAATTATTTGTATTTTTAATTACTTCCGAATTTCAACCGTCGGCGCAGACCTGCAGTCCTTACCGGCGGGATAAGCCTCGCAAAGGTAATACAATTTCTTTGCCTGCGGCTTCACGCGGGCTAAAATCGTGAGTTTAACGATGCACGATTAACAGATTCATAGTTCACAGTTTATCGTTCACCGTTAAAAAAAGTATGGAAAAATCATTTTTATCACGTACTTTTGTCCTCCGAAAACAGACAAATCATGCATACAATGAAACAGACACCGGTAGATTATCAGACGGCGGCAAGAGTGATCCGCAGCTACGGACTGCCCGATTTCGGCCGGGCGACAATTCGCGAGATGGTGGCCATCTCCACGCAACTGGAAAAAGAAACCGGTACGGAGTTTATCCACATGGAAATGGGCGTCCCCGGATTGAAGCCGGCGCAGATCGGCGTCGACGCGGAGATCGAGGCGCTGCAAAGCGGCATTGCGGCAATATATCCGAATATCAACGGACTGGAAGCGTTGAAGAACGAGGCTTCGCGTTTTATCCGGGCGTTCGTCCATGCCGACGTTCCGCCCGAATGTTGCGTACCCGTGGCAGGCTCGATGCAGGGTACGTACGCCTCGTTTCTGACATGCGGACAATGTCATCCTGAAAAGGACACCATTCTGTTCATCGATCCCGGCTTTCCCGTACAGAAACAGCAAATCGCGGTCATGGGCTACCGGTATGCCTCGTTCGACGTCTACGACTGCCGCGGCGACAAGCTGCGTCCCGTACTGGAGCCGTTTCTTTCCGCGGGAAATATCGCTGCCGTGGTTTATTCCAACCCGAACAATCCGGGATGGTTTTGCCTGACGGAAAGCGAACTGAAGACGATCGGCGAACTTGCGGCACGGTATGACGTCATCGTGATTGAAGACCTGGCCTACTTTGCAATGGATTTCCGCAAGCCGCTGGGCACGCCGTTTCAGCCGCCCTACCAGGCGAGCGTGGCGAATTTTACGGATCTCTATATCCTGCAGATATCCGCCTCCAAAGCATTCAGTTACGCAGGGCAGCGCATCGGCGTGGCGGCCATTTCGGACCGGCTGTATCACCGGAGCTACGAAGGGTTGACCCGTCGCTATGGTGGCGGCACGTTCGGCACGGTGTATATCCACCGTGTGCTTTACGCGCTGTCGTCGGGCACGAGCCATTCGGCACAATACGCTTTGGCAGCAATGTTTAAGGCTGCCTCCGACGGCCGTTTCGATTTCGTGTCCGAAGTCAGGGAGTATGGCGACCGCGCGGCGCGTCTGAAGCGTATTTTCGTGAATCACGGCTTCCGGATCGTCTACGACTACGACCTCGACGAACCGATTGCCGACGGTTTCTACTTCACAATCGCCTATCCGGGCATGACGGGTGGCCGGCTTATGGAAGAACTTGTGTACTACGGCATAAGCGCCATCTCGCTGCGCACGACCAACAGCCGTCAGGAAGGGTTGCGGGCGTGTACGTCTTTCATCAAGCCGCATCAGTACGAATTGCTCGAAGAACGGCTCACGCTTTTTCAGGCAAATCATCCTGTCGAGTAAACAGTTGCAAATAAACAGATTCGTTTTTTTTAACAAATAATCTTTCCCCGCTTTACGTTTTGTATGAGAATTAGAAGTAAATTGTCCACCGTTTTCAGCAGATAATTGATACGATGGGGCAACATAAAAACATATTCGAAGTTAAACACAACGATTTACGTCCGCAGAAAGGCCGAATCCTGATTTCGGAACCTTTCCTGCACGACATTTATTTCCAGCGCTCGGTGGTACTGCTGGTCGAACACAATGCGCGCGGCTCGATGGGTTTTGTACTGAACAAGCGTATCGATTTAATTGTAAACGACTTTTTTCCCGAGTTGAAAAATCTGCCCGACATCCCGGTATATCTGGGCGGCCCCGTCAGTGCCAGTCATCTGTTTTTCCTGCACGTGCTGGGCCGGAAGATTCCCCACGGCGTGCAAATCGATGAAAACCTGTATTTCGACGGCAATTTTGACGCGCTGAAAAAATATATCCTCGACCGCAATCCCGTGGAAGGATACATCAAATTTTTCCTCGGCTATTCGGGCTGGACGGAAAACCAGCTGAACGGCGAAATTATCGGCAACTCGTGGCTGGTAAGCACTTCGACGTCTGTCGAGATCATGCAGGCCGGCGACGACGCTTTCTGGAAAAAGTCCGTCCGGTCGCTGGGCAGTCCTTACGACACGTGGACGAACTACCCCAAATATCCCGACATGAACTGATATGCTCAGGGAGCAATCTTCAGTATGTTGAAATCGTCCAGCCGTCCTTCCCTGCGCGCCTTGCTCCGGGCATTGTCGCGTACCTGCGAACCGGGATGTCCCTTGGCAATGTCGGCCGAATGTGCCGCAATCTTGTGCGCGAAGATATCCGAACGAATATCTTCTTCGGCAGGCAGCCTGAGTTCGTCCTTGAGCGTGATGCCGCTGATCAGCGAAGCGCCGTGCCACGCGATATGTGCACTGCCGATGGCCGAAGCAATGTAGTCGAACTCGCCCGCAATATCTACGGTCGTGATTCCCAAGGTGAAGAACGGTACGCCCTTGCAGATGTACTGATGTTCCTTGATGTTGGTCTCAATCTTGTTCAGCGGCACGTGCCCGGGCCCTTCGGTCATCACCTGGACGCACTGCTCCCACGCTCTGTCGATCAGTCCGCGCATTTCGGACTGTTCGGCAAACTGGGCATGATCGTTGGCGTCGTAGATCGATCCCGAACGCAGGCCGCAACTCAACGACAGCACGATATCGTAGGTTTTCAGAATTTCGCATATCTCGTCAAAATGCGTATACAGAAAATTTTCTTCCTTGTGCGATTCCATCCACTGGCTGATGGCGATTCCGCTGCGCGACGTAAGTTCCGTCAGACGAATATCCGCCAGCTTCAGGTGATTACGCCGCATGCCGGCATGAATCGCCATGAAATCCACACCCTGCTCGGCCTGTTCTATCAACGTTTCGCGGAAAAGCGCCCAGCTCAGTTCTTCGGCATTCCCGTTCACCTTCACCAGCGCCTGATACAGCGGACTTGTCCCGAAGGGAACAGGACTGTTACGTATCAGCCACTCGCGCATCTGGTGGCAGTTGGCATGCCGGGAAATGTCGAGCAGCGTGTCCGAACCCCATTTGCAGTACGAAATAATCTGGTCTACGGCCTCTTTAACCGATTCTCTGGGCGGAATGATCTGCGTGTTGACTTTTACCCTGAATCGTTTCCCGATAATCATCGGTTCCACTTCGGAGTGATTGATGTTGCACGGGATGACGGCACGTCCCGCAAGCAGCTCTTTCCGCACGAAATCGGGTGTGATATACGATTTTATACCCATTGCTTCGACCTGCTGATTTTCGCGTATGGCCACATATTCCATTTCGGGCGTGATGATGCGCTTTCGGGCGTAATACATCTGCGTGATCTGTTTGTCAGGCTTCGCCCTGGAAACGGGCGGCTTGTTGGGATACTGATTCATCATCGCGTCGGCATATCGACGGTCATCCTGTATTACAATATCCTTGCGCCGGCAGTTCCAGCTGTCGCGGATACGGTAAAGTCCGTTTTCCATCGAATGGACATACCGCGGGTCGGAATACGGCCCCGACGTATCGTACAGCGTGACAGGAGTGTTGTTTTTCACTACTTTTGATCCGTCCTCCCGGACACTGACGGTATCGGAAAGCGTAATCTGACACATGCCGACTCTCACCTTGTTGATCGATCCGGAAATGTAAATCTTACTCATTTTAGGTTGTGACACCATTATTTCATCCTTCTCTTTAATTATCATAGCATTAAATATCGTAATTCTAATTTTTACCGACAAAAATAAATAGATTATAAAACTTTTCAAAATAAATTATGATTTATTTGTAATATATTCCTTTTGCGTGCCGTTTGAATAAGTCAATTTTAATGCCTATTTTTGTCCCCTGAAAACATTTTAATATATGAATGAAATAAAGTACAACACAGAAAAAGAACGCTTGGTATTGCCTGATTATGGGCGTAATATCCAGAATATGGTAGACCATTGCATGACCATAGAAGACCGCAGGGAACGAAACCGCTGCGCGAATACGATTATCAATATCATGGGTAATCTGTTTCCTCACCTGCGCGACGTCAGCGATTTCAAGCATATTCTGTGGGATCATCTGGCCATCATGTCCGATTTCGAACTGGACGTAGACTATCCGTATGAAACGATACAGAAGGAAAATCTGCACAAGCGGCCTTCCCGCATGGCATACAGCAACTCCAATATTGCTTACCGCCACTACGGACAGTTGCTTGAACAGATGGTGCAGAAAGCCAAAGACCTGGAAGATGGCCCGGAAAAAGACGCCCTTGTCAATCTGCTGGCAAACCACATGAAGAAGTCGTTCATGATGTGGAACAAGGATACGGTTGACGACCGTAAAATTCTGAAAGACCTGTATGAACTGTCGGACGGGAATATCCATCTGAGCGAAGATACATGTAAATTGGTGGAAAAGAAAGATATTCAACCACACAACACGAACAGTTTCAAAAAACAATTTGCACGCAAAGGCAACAGATGAGTTCGTTTGTCATAGAAGGAGGTTATCGACTGCATGGGGAAATCGTTCCCCAGGGAGCAAAAAACGAGGCGCTCGAAGTGATCTGCGCCGTCCTGCTCACAGACGAAAGGATCGTGATCCGTAATATCCCCGACATTCTTGACATCCGTAACTTGATACAACTGTTGCGCGACATGCGCGTGAAAGTCGACCGCATCTCGCCAGACATATATGCTTTTCAGGCAGATACGATTGATATGACTTATTTTGAATCGGCCGAATTCGTGAAGTGCATGACGGCGCTTCGCGGTTCGGTGATGCTGGTAGGCCCGATGCTGGCGCGTTTCGGCAAGGCCGTCCTGCCCCACGTGGGTGGCGACAAAATCGGACGGCGACGGCTCGACACCCATATCTCCGGGCTTCGGAAGCTGGGTGCAAATTTTCGATACAACACACAAAACCAGCTGTATGACGTCGAGACGGCACAACTCGAAGGTACATACATGCTGCTCGACGAAGCCTCGGTCACCGGTACGGCCAATCTCCTGATGGCAGCCGTCATGGCCAAAGGCGTCACGACCATATACAACGCAGCCTGCGAGCCGTATATCCAGCAACTCTCGGCCATGCTCAACCGCATGGGAGCCCGCATATCGGGTGTCGGCTCCAATCTGCTTGTAATCGAAGGCGTCACATCGCTTCGCGGCACGGAACATACCATCCTGCCCGACATGATCGAAGTCGGAAGTTTCATCGGGATGGCAGCCATGACCGGCTCGGATCTCATGATCAAAAACACGGGCTACGACAAGCTGGGTATCATCCCCGACTCGTTCCGCCGGATTGGGATCCGTATCGAACAGCAGGACGACGACATACACGTGCCCGCGCACGACTCTTATGAAATTGAAACATTTATGGACGGTTCCATCATGACCGTCGCCGACGCCACGTGGCCCGGATTGACGCCCGACTTGCTGAGCGTTTTTCTGGTTGTGGCCACGCAGGCGAAAGGGAGTGTGCTGATCCATCAGAAAATGTTCGAGAGCCGTCTGTTTTTCGTGGACCACCTGATAGATATGGGTGCGCAAATCATCCTTTGCGACCCGCATCGCGCCACGGTAATCGGACTGGGTAACCGCCTGAAACTCCGTGCGGCAAAGATGGTTTCGCCCGATATTCGCGCCGGCATTGCCCTGCTGATTGCCGCCATGAGCGCCGAAGGAACAAGCCGCATCGACAACATTGAGCAGATCGACCGCGGATATCAGCAGATCGACAAACGGCTCAACGCTTTAGGCGCACATATCTCCAGATTGTAACGCAGCATTATGATACGAAAAGAGGATTTGTTTCAGGTCGGGCAGTTTTCGAAGCCTCACGGCGTCAGGGGTGAATTGACACTGCTGACCGACTGCGACGTGACGAATCAGATCCGAAGTCCTTATCTGGTGTGCGAAATAAATGGCATTCCTGTTCCTTTCTTCACGGAGCATTACCGGCCGAAAGGGCGTGCATCCGTGCTGGTAAAACTGGAGAATGTGGACGATGAGACGGCTGCGCGCCGTTTCGCCGGTCTGGCGGTGTATTACCCGCTGTCGGCGCGGGACGGTTGCGCCGACGGACGGGCAGGGCTGGACGCGCACTACCTGACAGGTTACGTGATCGAAGCGCAGGGATTCGGCGAGCTGGGCGTCATCACGGAAGTAGACGAAACGACCCTCAATACGCTCCTGCATGTGGATTATCAGGGCAGGGAGTTACTGATTCCGGCGGCGGACGAATGGATCTGCACCGTCGACCGGGCAAAAAAAAGGCTGACGATGTCGTTGCCCGAAGGATTAATGAATTTATAATGAGCCACGGTTATGTCTAAAAAACAGTACAAAAAAAAGAAATCGTTTTGGAAACGCATCCGATTCAACTACAAACTGTTGTTTCTGAACGAATCCACGCTCGAAGAAGTGTGGTCGATCCGCATTTCGCAATTATCGGGGTTTGCCACCGTGTTGCTGTTTGCCTTTTGCCTGATCGCCGTCACGGCCATAGTGATTATCAAAACGCCGATTCGCAACTACTTGCCCGGCTATCTGGATCAGGAAGTGCGGATCGAAATCGTTCGGAACGCCCTGCGCGCCGATTCGCTGGAAGCGCTCCTGCAGACACATTCGCTGTATCTGAAAAACGTGTCGGACATTCTGACCGGAAACGTAATCCCCGACTCCATTCCGAGCGCAGACTCCATCGATTTCATTAATGCCGATTACGACATTCAGCGCTCTGAAAATGAAGAAGATTTTATACGTTCGTTCGAAGAAGAAGAAAAATACAGCCTGACGGGGTTGATTGCCGTTCCGATCGTCACGGAAGGCCTGTTTTTCTACAAACCGGTGAACGGCGTCATCTCGTCGCATTACGACAAGGACCGTAAACACCTCGGTGTCGATCTCGTGGCAGCCCCGAAAGAAAACGTATCGGCCACGCTCGACGGCACGGTGATATACACGGGCTTCGACCCCGAATTCGGGAATGTGATCGGTGTACAGCATAAAAACGGTTTTATTTCCATTTACAAACACAACGAAGTGCTGCTGAAGGAAATGGGCGACCATGTGATTGCCGGCGAGGCGATTGCCATAATCGGAAATACGGGCGAACTGTCGACGGGGCCACACCTGCATTTCGAACTGTGGTACAAAGGCGAGCCTGTCAATCCGGAAGAATGTATTGCTTTTTGATGTATTCTTTATTTGTATGAGACAATTAGCTATATTAGGCTCGACAGGTTCCATCGGGACGCAAGCCCTCGAAGTGGTCGGCGAACATCCCGACCTGTTCGAGGTATACGCATTGACGGCTCACAACAATGTGGATTTGCTCGCCGAGCAGGCGCATCGATATCTGCCCGAAGTGGTTGTCATTGCAAATGAAAAAAAATATCCCGAATTGAAAGAGGCGCTCGAAGATCTGCCCATCAAGGTGTGGGCGGGCGCAAATGCCATCTCGCAGGTCGTGCAGATGGAGCCTGTGGACATGGTGCTTACCGCGATGGTCGGATATTCGGGACTGCATCCGACCATATCCGCCATCAAGGCCGGAAAAGCGATTGCGCTGGCAAACAAGGAAACGCTGGTCGTAGCCGGCGAATTGGTGACTTCGCTGGCCAAAACGCATCGCGCGCCCATCCTGCCTGTCGATTCGGAACATTCCGCCATCTTCCAGTGTCTTGCAGGCGAATGGAATAACCCGGTGGAAAAAATACTGCTGACGGCGTCGGGCGGCCCGTTCCGCACGAAGACGCGGGAAGAACTGGCGACTGTCACGAAGACGCAGGCGCTGAAGCATCCCAACTGGACGATGGGCGCCAAAGTGACGATCGATTCGGCGTCGATGATGAACAAAGGGTTCGAAATGATTGAAGCCAAATGGTTGTTCGATCTTGATCCTGAGCAGATTCAAGTATTGGTGCATCCTCAGTCCGTCATCCATTCGATGGTGCAGTTCGAAGATGGCGCGGTGATCGCGCAGATGGGCGTCCCCGACATGAAACTGCCGATTGCGTACGCATTTTCGTACCCGCAGCGGCTAAAAAACAAAGCGGAACGGCTCGATTTTTGCCGTTATCATTCGCTGACGTTCGAAGAACCCGACATGCTGCGTTTCCGCAACCTGTCGTTCGCCTTCGACGCTGTGCGAAAGGGGGGCAACATGCCCTGCATCCTGAATGCCGCCAACGAAATTGTCGTCGCCGCCTTCCTGCAGGACAAAACAGGTTTCCTCCGCATGAGCGACATCATCGAGGAAACAATGCACCGGGTCGCGTTCATCCCGAAACCGACATACGACGATTACGTGCAAACCGACAGCGAAGCGCGAAAAATTGCGACCGGACTGACAATAAAATCGTAATAAATGAGTTTTATACATTATTATTATATACACAAAACATGGAAGTATATTTACTGAAAGCATTACAATTCATCCTGAGTTTATCTATATTGGTCATTGTCCATGAGTTTGGGCATTTTATCTTTGCCCGCTTCTTCAAGGTACGGGTCGAAAAATTCTACCTTTTCTTCAATCCGTGGTTCAGCCTGTTCAAATTCAAGCCTCAAAACAGCGAAACGGAGTACGGCGTCGGATGGTTGCCGCTGGGCGGATACTGCAAGATATCTGGCATGATAGACGAATCGATGGACAGGGAACAGCTGGCACAACCGCCTCAACCGTATGAGTTTCGTTCCAAACCGGCGGGACAGCGCCTGCTCATCATGATCGCCGGCGTGCTGTTCAACTTCATTCTGGCGCTGTTCATCTATTCGATGGTGCTTTTCACGTGGGGCGATACGTTCCTGCCGCTCAAGAATATGAAGATGGGGCTGGCTTACGGCGACACGTTCAGGAACGTGGGTTTCGAAGACGGCGATCTCCTGCTCCGGGCGGACGACAAGGAACTGGATCGGTTGAATGTAGACGCTTTCCGGGCAGTCGTCTCGGCCAATGTCGTGACGGTACGCCGTCACGGTTCCGAACTGGGAATCGTGATTCCCGACGACATGATGCAGCGCGTGATGCGCGAAAAACCGTTTTTTGCCGAAGTACGTTATCCGATGGTGGCCGAGCGATGTGACGGCGACCACTCGCCCGCCGCATTAGCCGGTATTCAGAAGGGAGATACGATCATTTCTATCGACGACGTGACGACGCCTACAGTCTACGACGTAAGCGAACAGCTCGGCGCTAAAAAAGACAGGGAAATAACCGTCGGGATCATGCGCGGCGGCAATTTACAGACGCTGACACTCCACACGGATACGGCCGGGAAAATGGGACTGTATTTTCAGATGCCCAACCAACTGTATACGACGGTTGTGGTGAAATACGGATTTTTCGAATCGTTTCCGGCAGGTATACATCTTGGAATAAGTACTTTAAAGGGATATGTCAGCGACATGAAATACGTGTTCACGAAAGAAGGCGCCTCTTCGCTGGGCGGATTCGGCACCATCGGCAACCTGTTTCCTCCGGTGTGGGACTGGCGTTTGTTTTGGATGACGACGGCCTTTTTGTCCATAATACTGGCTTTCATGAACATACTGCCTATTCCGGCGCTGGATGGCGGACACGTCATGTTCCTGATCTACGAAGTGGTTGCCCGTCGTAAACCCAGCGACAAGTTCCTGGAATATGCGCAGATAGCAGGACTTATCATCCTGTTCGGGCTACTGATTTATGCCAACGGAAACGACTTGTTCCGATTATTTTTCGGTAAATAGCGTTGAAAAAAATAAATGAATAAATTTCGGGAATATTTGTTTTTTTATTATTTTTGCGGGAGTATTTATTATAAAAACATTTTAGGTTATGAATGCAACAAAATTTCTATTCGCACTGACAACGTGCATGTTATGCCTCGGCGCATCGGCACAGGGATTGCAACCCGTCAAACTGAACGCCCCCGACAAGACGCGAGGCGCGGCTACAATGAAAGCGCTTTCGGATCGTCATTCGGATCGCGTTTACGATGAAAAAGATCTTAGTATTAAAGATTTATCGGATCTTCTCTGGGCTGCCAACGGTATCAACCGCCCTGACGGAAAACGTACGGCGCCGTCGGCAATGGACAAGCGCGAGATAGATGTGTATCTCATTTGCAAAGATGGTGCATATTTGTATGACGCACAGGAACATTCGCTCAAACCCATCGCTGCGGGCGATCATCGCGGAGCGGTAGCGGGCGGGCAGGACTTTGTGAAAGCCGCGCCGGTCAGTATAGTGACGGTCATCGATCTGGCGAAACTGGGCGACCCGACGCTGGAAAATACGCGACTGATAGGCGCCGTGGATGCGGGCATTGTGACGCAGAACATCGATATTTTCTGTGCGGGAGTAGGACTTTCCACCGTGCCGCGCGCGACGATGGACAAGGATGCGCTGCGCAAAATATTGAAACTGAGGGATACGCAACTCCCGATCATGAATAATCCGGTGGGTTATCCGAAAAAATAGGCGCCTGAATAATGGCCTGACGCGATAAGCCCCGGATTATGAGAATTTTTTTCTTGCTGATATTATTGTCGTATATTGGCGGCAATATATATATTTTTGTGCGCGGATTGCAGGCTATACAGCATTTTCCGCTTATTTTTAAATGGCTGGCCGGTGCATTTTTCTGGCTTTCCTTTTTATCGATCATTCTGATGTTTGCCTTGCGCAATTCCAGAATGGCGACCTCGACGGGCTGGCACATTTTTTATGAATACAGCTGCAGCTGGCTCGTCGTCACTCTCTACATGGGACTGCTGCTGCTGTGTTTCGACGCATTCAAACTTTTCAACCATTCGTTCCGCTACGGCTTTGTTCTTTCTCTCTTGCTGACAATCTGCCTGTTAATTTACGGGCATTACCGTTATCAACATCCTGTCAACAAGGTTATCCACATAGATATCAACAAATCGGCCACCGACCGCACGCAATCGCTCAAGGTGGTGGCCGTGAGCGATATACATCTGGGTATGGGGACAAATAAAAACAGGCTGCAAAAATATGTCCGCCTGATCAACGCGCAGCATCCCGATCTGATTCTGATTGCCGGCGACTTGATCGACAACAGCCTCGCGCCCGTTCGGTATCAGCGGATGGAAGAGGAGCTGCTGCAACTGCATGCGCCTCTGGGGCTTTACATGTCGCCGGGCAATCACGAATATATCAGCGGCATCGCTGAAAGCCGGGAATATATCTCCGGCTCGACGCATATTCGCTTCCTGCAGGACACGGTGGTGACCTTGCCGAACGGCATCCGTATCGTCGGGCGTGATGATGCGAGCAATCCGTCGCGTAAAGAACTGCACACGCTGCTCGAAGGCGCCGGACGCGACCTGCCCGTCATCGTGTTGGACCACCAGCCTTATCAACTGAAAGAGGCGGAAGAGGAGGGTGTGGACCTCCTGTTTTGCGGGCATACGCACCATGGTCAGGTATGGCCGATGTCGTGGATCACGGAACAGTTGTTCGATATCGGTTACGGATTCGCAAAGCGTGGAAACACTTCCATTTACGTCTCGTCGGGCCTGTCGCTCTGGGGGCCTCCGTACCGCATCGGCACGAAAAGTGAACTGATCGTGTTTCATATTCATTTAAAAGACTGAACATGAAAGTATTCTTGCATGCGATATGGGGACAGTTTTTTTTAAATGCGTATATTGCATGGAGGGGATATAACGAACTGGCTTACAGGCCGAAAATGCGCAGGTATTTTCTTGCGACCATTCTGCTTGAACTCGCGCTTTACGCGACGGGTTTGTTTTTTTACAAACTCTTGCCGGAGTGGATGTTGGATTTTATTGTAATCGTCTGCAGTACATGGTATATCGCATCCATTTACATCGTATTCGGGCTGATTCTCCTGCATGCGGTTTCGTGGCTTTGCAAGCGGTGGAAACGGCATTCCGGACGGATTGCGGCGCGCCTGCCGCAATACAGGTTTTGGACCTTTATGCTGATTCCGGCCGTCGTCCTGCTGTTGATGATAAAAGGCTATCACGATGCGACATATCCCGTTGTGAAACACGTGAATATTCATATCCCGAAAGAGGTCGAAGGGTGCGACAGCCTGACCGTTGTGCTGATGTGCGACCTGCATTTCGGCGAGCGCATCGGGAAGAAGCACATGCAGCGTTTCGTGTCGCTGTGTAACGCGCAAAAGCCTGATATGGTGGTGATACCCGGCGATCTGATCGATTATGAATCACATTTTGTAACGCGCACACATCCCGAGGTCGAACTCCGGCAAATCCGGGCGCCCCTGGGCGTATACGTGACGCTGGGCAATCACGAATATCGCGCCAACAGACATGCCAAGCGCCGGTGGCTGAGGGAGACGGGTGCGACTGTGCTGATCGATTCCGTCATGATGCCCGCCCCGGCGTTCTACCTGATCGGCCGGGACGACGCCATCAACAGACGCCGGGCGTCCCTGGCTTCGCTGATGAAGGATGTCGACCTGTCGAAACCCGTCATCCTGCTCGACCATCAACCCCGCCACATGCACGAAGCGGCGATGAACCATGTCGACCTGGCGCTCCACGGACATACGCACAATGGTCAGATATGGCCCAACGTGCTCGCCCTGCGGATGTACTACGACTGCTCGTACGGCTATTATCGCAATGGAGATACGCAGTATTACGTGACGGCGGGCATCGGTTTTGCCGGCCCGCCATACCGCATCGGCACGCGTTCCGAACTGACGGTGCTGCATCTCACGTTCGAGAAGACGTCCGACGGTGAGGGTTATCCAAACCTTGCAGATTGATCGACAGACCGTCCGGCGGATGGACGGATACATTCCAAAGACATAGAGAAGATTCGCAAAACCGCACCTCCAAACTCTAACATTGAAATTGAACGGAAGGTTCCCAGACATATTGGATTGCGTGAAAAATACCGTATCTTTGCGCTTTCGAAATATCATGACAATTTAAAGCGTCACTTTAAATTATCATGATATATTAAAGTAAAAAGAATATTTCCAAATTTTGGAAGACACGCTTATTGGCCGGTATTTACCTTCTTTTCAAAAGAAACCCAACCGCAGAGTGATCACCGCGCCGAAGTTTTATCTTTTCGACGTGGGAATCGTAAACAGTTTGCTCAACAGAGGAAAAATAGAACCTAGCACGGAACTTTTCGGTAAAACATTCGAGCATTTTATCTATCAGGAAGTCCATGCTCACAGTCGCTATTCCGAAAATGACTATCCGGTTTATTACTGGCGCACGGCTTCACAGCTGGAAATCGATTTTGTGCTTGGCGAACATGAGGTCGCCATCGAAGTCAAAGCTACCGAACAGGCAAACGCCCGCCATTTGAAGGGTCTGAAAGCCTTTGCCGAAGAGTACGAAACAAAGAAACGGATTCTTGTAAGTAACGACCCTTTGCCCCGTATCGTTGACAATATTCTAATCCTGCCCTGGAAAGTGTTTTTAGAACGCCTGTGGGCAGGCGATATTATTTAACTTTCATTGCCGGCCAGCACAGGGATTTCCGTCCGTCGACCGCATCTCACGGGATATAAAAGTGCGGTTTTGAGGTAGGGTAAACCACGGTTTGTGCGGTATATGATATAGATAACTATAATGGACAGGGCAGCGCATGTTGAGTAAGACGGAGTTTAAATGTTTGTTTGATACACACTTTGACAGGATTCGGCGTTTTGTGTTTTACCGGTGCGGGGATATGGATATGGCTTCGGATGTGGCGCAGGATGTTTTTTTGCGGATTTGGGAAAAACGCGACAGATGGAATGGAGGCCTTGCGAAACCGGAACCGCTGCTTTGCAAAATGGCGAATGACGCTTATGTAAGTATCTGTCGCAAGGCGTCGTGCCGAATGAATTTTGAGCAGAGCGTGGCGGCGGAATACGATTACGAGGCGTCTCCCGAAGACCGGATGATGTTTGAGGAACTCGCGGCCGCTTATGCCGAGACGCTGGCGCAAATGCCCGAAACGCAGCGTACCGTGTTTCTGATGAGCCGGGAAGACGGCATGAAATACAGGGAGATTGCCGAGTGTCTTCACATCAGCGTGAAAACCGTCGAAAAACGCATGACGGCGTCGCTGCAATTTCTCAGGACAAGACTTTTTGAATAACCGATTAAAAAAAACAGGAGTTATGAAAACGGAAAATATAAGAATCAACCCTCGCTGGCGCAAAAGCAGGGAGGAAATCTGGACCGGGACTTTTGAACACCTTGACGGACGCGAGCATAGGAAACCTTTCCCGAAGCGGATTCCGTACTGGAGCTATGCGGCCGCCCTGCTGCTGTTCGCCTTTCTGACGGCGTATTTGTATACCGTCAGCGAAGAGGCTGCCAGGGGAACGCATCTGACCGTCCGGCTGCCGGACGGTTCGCGCGCCACCCTGAACGCGGGAAGCCGGCTGTCGTACAAACCCTGTGCGTGGCTTGTTTCGAGAAAGGTTTCGCTCGAAGGGGAAGCCTGTTTTGAAGTAACGCCCGGCAGCCGTTTCAGCGTGCGGTCGGGGCGCAACGTGACGGAGGCGCTCGGCACGACATTCAACGTGTATGCCCGCCCGGAGATGTACCGCGTCGCCTGCCTGACCGGACGGGTGGAAGTGCGCGCGGACGGGGAAACGTTCGTCCTCCATCCCGACATGCAGCTGACCTGCCGCGGGGGACGGCAGACCGTCGCCGGACAGATTGCGCCCGCGCAGGCCGCCGGATGGATGCAGCGGAAGTTCGTCTTCATCGAAACGCCGCTTGCGGAGGTCGTCGCCGAAATGGAACGCCAGTACGACATGCGCGTCACATGCTCCGGCCCGGACCTCAAGCGCCTTTTTTACACGGGAAACTTTATAATGACGGCGCATCCGGAAGACGTTCTCGACATCATCGGGCGGCCGTTCGGCATTACCTTCAGCATTGAAAAGTGAAAAAAACCGTCCTCGCCGTATTTTTCATACTGACAGCCACGCACGTTTTCTCGCAAACGTTTCGTCTGGACGTGAAGGACAAGCCGCTGAACAAGGTGTTGCCCATGCTTGGCGTGGAAATCTCGTTCGACGACAGGGCGCTGTCCGCCTGGAACGTCTCCGTTTCGGCGTCGTTCCGCGACGCGGAGGAGGCGTTGCGCCGGCTGCTCGAGGACAAACCCTTTCACATCGAAAAAATAGGCAGCGTATACGTCGTCGTTCCGGCGGACGCGAACGTGCGGGAGGATACGGCGACAACAGCATACCCGCATCCGGCGAAAGAACGGTCTGTTCTCACGGGAACGGTCGTCGACCGGTCGACCCGCGAGCCGCTGGAATATGCAACCGTAAGTCTGCTCGGCGCGGACAGCCGTCCGTTCACGGCTGGCGTGACAAACGGCCGGGGGCGATTCCGCATAAACGCGTCCCGCACGCCCGGGAAAATCAAAATAAGCTATCTCGGATACGAAACGCTGCTGACGGACGCCGCCGGCAACGGGGACAGCGAGCTTGGCGTATTCCCCCTGGAAACGGCCGTGATACCGCTGGCGGAAACCGTCGTGACGGCCGGCAGGGTGCGGGAGGGAATCGGCCGGACAAGTTATGCCGTCACGCCCCGGATGCGCGAAGGCGTATCCAGCGCGCTGGAACTGTCGGACAGGATACCGGGCGTGCATTTCGACCGCCTGTCGGAGACCGTCCGCGTAAACCACCATTCAAACATACTGCTGCTCGTGGACGGGATACAGTATCCGCCGGCTTACCTGAAACATCTTTCGCCGCACAGGATTCATGCCGTCGAACTCATCCACGCCCCGGCAGGACGTTTCGTGTCCGACGATTACGGGGCGATTGTCAATTTCACGCTCACGGAGGACTATGCCGGATACGACGTGCACGCGTCCGGCGTCGCGTCGCTGAACCTTTCCGGCGCAGACGGCCACGACCGCACGGCTGAAACGCGCCCGTCCGCAGGCGTCATTTACTCGGCCGGCAGGATGAACTTCTTCGGAACATACGCATACGACAGGGAAGACCGGCGCATGTATTCCTCCAAACTCCTGACATACGGCGAATACAAACTGGCCTCCCTCCCGGCGGAGCGTCCGAACAGCCTGTACGGACATGCCCGCAACACCCTGACCGGAGGCGTGAATTACAGGGTGGCGCCGGAGCATACGGTTTCCGTGCAGGGCGACCATACGTCGGGAACGGCCTCCACCCGTCAGGAATACGTCATGCGCCGCACCGACCCGACGCAGGACTACAACCGCACGCTCAAAAACACGACGGAAATCCTGACGAAAGACAACGTGTCCACCGCGATGCTGTCGTACCAGGGACAGTTTGCCGGCCGCCTCCGCCTGTACGGCGACTTTTCGTACAATTACTATTACAACGTGATTGAAAATGAATACCGTCAGAACGAAGCGGCCAATTATCGGAACGAGAACGCCTACGACGAGTATAAAAACCAGACCGTATTCAACGCGGAGGGTAAATATTCCGTGTCCGCCAGCCTGTCGGCAGAAGCGGGATACTCCGGCATCCGGCGCAGTTACGCTTCCGGAAGCAGTGCGGGCAGGGGTTTTCTCGATTACAGGGAAGACAGGAACAGGGCGTTTGCATACGTTTCATTTTATCTTTCGGAGAAGACCGGATTCAGGACCGGTGTCGCACTGGAGCATATAAACACGCGGAACAGAGGCGAAACCATAAACCGATACCTGCGCGTCCTGCCCTGTTTCCAGCTTGATTACAGGCCGGGCAAAGCGGCAAACATCATGGCCGGCTACACCGCCGGCCAGTCCTATCCCGCGCTTTACCAGCTCAGCCCGATGAGTCTCGTCATCGACACCTTCCTGATGCAAATCGGCAACCCGGCGCTGAAACCGGCCGTCAGGCATCACGCTTTCGCGGAACTGTCGCTCCGGAACGGTTTGCGAATCATGCCGCAGGTCAGTTTCACCCGCGACGCCATCAGCGAAGTTTACGAACGGAAAGAGTACCGTCTTTACCGCACGTTCGACAACGTCCATACGCGCGAATACAGCCTGCAAGCCTCTTTCGACCGGACTTTCGGGACGTACTTCGGGACGAAGAACGCCGTCATGCTTTATTACGGCGAGGCGCGGCACGATGGCGTCCGCAATTCCATACACGGATGGCTATACTTTTCCGAACTGAACTTTTATCACCCGGAAAAATCCGCCGGCATGCAGCTGGGGTATTACCGGAACATGCGAAAGAACATCCTCTGGCAGGGTTATCAGATGTCGGAACGGGATTACTGGCGCGTTTCGGCGCAAAAGGAACTGTGGCGCAACCGCGTTTCCGTCTCGCTGTCCTGGATTCCGCCCCTTGCGCCGGGCGTCAGGTACGGCCGTACAAAGGAGATGGATACCCCGCTTTACGGCGAAAAGACAACGCTGAACCTGTACGCATACCGCCAGATGCTAATCCTGAAAGTGGA
>JAIRYD010000229.1 GCA_031267935.1 Tannerella sp. | reverse complement strand
CCGGCACGGGATCGCTCGGCCACACGCCGCCATGCCAGTTGAAAGGCGCCACCGAAACGCCCCAGCACAGGATCACGACAAGCAGCAACAGGGCAATGAACCTGTTGTCGAGAAAATATTTGATAAGTCCGTTTAGCACGATATTACTGAATTAGATATTAAACACACCATAAACTGCCGTTTTCCGTCCGGACCGCATGCTATGATTCCGCGCGTTTTCCATCCTTTGCAGAAAACGCACCACACATAAACCGGACCGGCGCTCGCCGCGAATCGGCCGTGAGCAGCTAAAGGCGATAAGTACAGATCAGATGGCGCAACGCGGCGCAGTGTGGCGCCGGATCGTCGGGAGGGAAAATTTGCCGCAGCAGAGGTGCATGCACGCCGGCACATGAAAAGTCGTCCTCGACAAACGGCGCCGGCTGCCATCCGGCATGCGCTTCGATGATGACTGCCTGTCGGGCCGCAGGATAATCGTCCGTGACTAACGACACGAAGTGATCCGCACAGCAGGGTGTGTGCGTCACGCCCGTCCGGTTTCCGCCGGCTTCCCGATGCGTCGCCGTGCAGCAGCACACATGCGCTTCGGCATAACCCGCCAGACCGACATCGCGCAAATTCCCGCCGCAATAATGAAACGCCAGCGTCGCATGCCCCGAAGCAAACAGCGTAACAATCAGCAGAAAAACGGTCATCATTCTTTTCATGTCGCGATCGATAAATTTACAATGCGCAAAGATAAAAAATAAATCATTATCTTTGTACCGGATTCTGTTTTTTTTGACCTGAGAGTATGGATATGGATGAAAAAGATAAAAGAAAAAGATCGTGGATTGTCGCGGCCATTGTGGTGACTGCGATACTTATCGGCGGGTTTGTGTACTACATCTTCTATCGGCAGCAGCAGAAGATGGCCGACATGCAAGAGATTTATGAGCTTGAAAAAGCATCGCTGACAGACGAGTATGAAGAGTTGTCGCTCCGGTACGAGGACTATAAGTTCAGCGTGGGCAACGATTCGCTCGTAGCGCTGCTCACTACCGAGCAGATGCGCGTGCAGCGCCTGATGGAAGAACTGCGCACGGTGAAAGTCACCAATACCCGGCGCATTAACGAACTGAAGAAGGAGTTGGAATCGCTTCGCAAAATCATGCGCGGATACGTCCAGCAGATCGATTCGCTGAATAAAGAAAACCAGAAGCTGAAAACCGAAAACCAGCAAGTCACGCGCAGATACCAGCAAGCCACTTCGGCCGCCGCCCAACTTACGAAGGAAAAGGAAAAACTGACCGAACGCGTCAATCTGGCAAGCCGTCTCGATGCGACGTCCATCCAGGTGACGCCTCTCACATCGAAAGGCAAACTCTCGAAACGGATCGACAGGACGTCGCAACTGATGCTGCAGTTCTCGATCGTCCGGAACATCACGGCGCCGGTCGGCGAAAAAGCGCTGTACGTGCGGATCATGAGACCCGACGACGATATTCTGCGCAAACCGAACTCCGGCGTGTTCTCTTTCGAAAACAGAGAAATCGCATATTCCATGATGAAAACGATCGAATATGACGGCGAGGAAGCGCAGGTAGTAATGTATTGGAACGTCGAAGAATATCTCTCGCCAGGCACGTATCGCGTCGATATATTTGCGGACGGAAACATGATCGGACGAAAATCGTTTTCGCTGGAAAAATAAAATATTTTTCCGCTTTAACAGGTTTTTTGTTGAAATAGTATTATTTTTGCCGAAATAAACAACTTAAAAAATTTATATCGTATGCAAAACAGACGTGATTTTATCAAGCAAGCATCAGTATTACTGGCCGGAGGAGTTGTGATGCCTCATCTGCTGACTTCGTGCAACGGAGCAGCTCCCGCCAAAAATATCGGACTTCAGTTGTATTCGCTGAGAGCCATGGTGAAAGAATCGGGCATCCAGGCCGTACTGGAAACCGTCGCCAAGATGGGATACAAGCATCTCGAAACAGCCAGTTCGGACAACAGCAAGATTTACGGACTGGCGCCGTCCGAGTTCAGGAAAATAGTGACCGACCTGGGCATGAAATGTACAAGCGCCCATCTGAACCAGTCGTATACGAAAGAAACGGAAGGCGCAGTGATGGCATGGTGGGACAAGGCCATCGAAACGTACAATGAAGCGGGTGTGAGATACATTGTGCAGCCCTCGATGCCGGTAAACAAAGAAACGACACTGGACGACCTGAAACTGTACTGCGACTATTTCAATTCGGTAGGCTACAAGACGGCAGCCGCCAGCATCGCCTTCGGATATCACAACCATGCCTTCGAGTTCCGCACAATCGACAACATGCTGATCTACGACTTCCTGCTGGACAACGTAAGCCCGAACCACGTGTGCTTCGAACTCGATGTCTACTGGTGTAATTTCGGCGGTGGCGACTCGGTTGCCTACCTGAAAAGCCGTCCGTCACAGTTCAAGATCATTCACATCAAGGACGAAAAAGAAATCGGCGCCAGCGGCAAGATCGATTTCAAGCCAATATTCGACCAGATGACGGCCAACAACGTGAAGGATTGGTATGTCGAAGTAGAAGAATACACGAACAACGACCCCGAAGCCAGCGTAAAGCAAAGTTTCGACTACCTCAACACGGCCGAATACGTAAAATAATTGCGCAGCGCGATACAAATAAAAAAAGCCGGTTTTTCAACCGGCTTTTTTTATTCGCACGCAGTGCCGCGTTATCCGTCATTTTTCAGGCGCAAGTATCGCGCGACAATATTCGACGCACTTGCGCACTTCCCCGACGGCATCCGAACCGGCGGGAATATCATATTCCAGTTCAATGTCGCACGTGATCGGCATTTTCTCCTTCCGTATCAGCTGCAGGATTTCTGCGATCGGCGTTTCTCCTTCACCCCACGGGCGGTTCGTATCGGCGGGTGTAGCCTTCGGACCCGTTTTGTCCTTGAGATGGATGCTTGCAATGCGGTTGTGCAGGCGCCGGATGAGGTCGCAGGGATTCTGTCCCGTCGCGCCGAAATAGTGGCCTGCATCGAAGTTCAGCATGAGCCATCCGCCAAGCGAAAGCACTTTCTCGAAACTGAAATTCGGATCGCCGGGCTGTCCGTGGTTGTGGAAAATCACGTACAGTTTGTGTTTCTCGGCGAACGGCAGCAGACGGCCGGCGGATTCCACACTGATCTCCGTACTGATACCTCTTGCTCCCAGCGTTTTGCAAACATTGAAGGCATAATCGATTTCTTCATCCGACCAGCCGGGATCGCCCAGTTTCAAAATGTCGATCTTCACACCCTTGTCTTTAAACAGTTTTTTGATGTCCTTAAACTTGTCCATCGAAACGGTCGTTCGCCACTGACGGACGGCATCCTTGTCGCCCGGAATGCCGGCATACTGTTCTACGGGGCCACCCATCAGTTCGACCGAACTGAGGCCTGACCTGACGGCATAGTCCAGCGTCGCCGTGAGCGACTGGTCAGGCAAACTGCGGTAACTGTAAGTAATTGCGCCGATCTGTACGCCGCCGAATTTCGAGTCGGGCTTGTCGGCCGCCTTTGCGGAAAAATGCAAACTGCATGCGGTGATTACGACGGACACGATTGTCCACATCGTTTGTCCAAAAATCTTCATGGTAGTCATTTTAATCTGGTTATAACATTATTTACTTAATAATTAGCAAGAGATGTGCGCTTCTTTTTTTGTTCCGCGACACGCTTCTCTTTTCGTATGCAAAGATACGTAATAAATTTGAGATTCAAATAAAATCAATCGCGTGCACAAAGCCTTTTGCGAGGCGAAACATCAGTTACGGAATGAAAAAATGATAATATGTAACAATAAACCTGCCGGGACGATATTTTATTCGCCGTATGCTTCGGTTTATGGTTAATTCCAAAAAAACGTGTTTAATAACATATCCGAAGTATATCATTGTTTCGCGACATCTTGCTAATATTGCACAATTTTATGACCTCGTGTTAACGAGGTGTCCGGTTCGTATTGCAATGCGATATCAAGTGTGTGATATACATTTATTTTGTATCCGGGAGCAATGCCGGGATGTGTGTTTGATAAAAAAATGAAATGAAACGATGACGCTGGAAATATTGAAAGAAGAAGTATGCCGGGCCAATCTCGAACTGGTGAGGCGCGGGCTGGTGATTTTTACGTGGGGAAACGCCTCGGCCATCGACCGCGAAAAAGGGCTGGTGATCATCAAGCCGAGCGGTATGTCGTACGACGAAATGAAGGCGTCCGACATGGTGGTGGTCGATCAGGAGGGGCGCGTGGTGGAGGGCAGCCTCAGGCCGTCGTCCGACATGGCGACGCATCTCGTGCTTTATCGCGCTTTTAAAGACATCGGCGGCGTGGTGCATACACATTCGACGTATGCCACGGCATGGTCGCAGGCCGGACGCGACATCCCGAACATCGGCACGACGCACGCGGATTATTTTCACGACGCCATACCCTGCACGGACGATCTGGACGAAGCGGAAGTGAACGGCGCATACGAACGGGAAACAGGTCGAGCCATCGTGAGGCGTTTCCGGTCACTGAATCCGATGCATACGCCGGGAGTGCTGGTGAAGAATCATGCACCCTTCGTCTGGGGGTGGGATGTGCACGATGCCGTGCATAATGCCGTGGTAATGGAACAGGTGGCTAAAATGGCCAGCATCGCGTTCGCCGTCAATCCGAATCTGACGATGAATCCCCTGCTGATCGAAAAACATTTCAGCCGCAAGCACGGGCCGGCCGCTTATTATGGACAGAGCGGGTGCGAAACGGCGCATGCAGGTAGTGATCGCAAATAATAATAAATAAATTGAAAAGTTATGTTTGAAAATTACGAAGTTTGGTTTGTAACGGGCGCACAGCTGCTGTATGGCGGTGATGCCGTAATTGCCGTGGACGCACACTCCAACGAGATGGTGGCAGGACTGAACGGCTCCGGAAATCTTCCGGTCAAAGTCGTCTACAGGGGAACGGTGAACTCGGAAAGAGAAGTGACGGCAACCCTCAAGGCGGCGAACGGCGACGCGCGGTGTATCGGTGTGATTACGTGGATGCACACGTTTAGCCCTGCCAAGATGTGGATTCACGGTCTGCAGGAACTGCGCAAGCCGCTGCTGCATTTTCATACGCAGTTCAACAGAGAAATCCCCTGGGACACGATGGACATGGATTTCATGAACTTGAACCAGTCGGCGCACGGCGACCGCGAGTTCGGACATATCGTCACGCGGATGCGCAGGAGTCGCAAGGTGGTTGTCGGGCACTGGCAAGATGCCGTTGCACAGGCGAAGATCGCCGTGTGGATGCGCGTTGCGGCGGCATGGGCCGACTCGCAGCATCTGCTGATCGTCCGTTTCGGCGACCAGATGAACCACGTGGCGGTGACGGACGGCGACAAGGTCGAAGCCGAAATGCGCCTGGGTTATCATGTGGATTATTGTCCTGTTGCCGAACTGGTTGAAGTGCAGAATGAAGTGACGGAGGCGGAAGTGAATGCGATGCTCGCCACGTACGAGGCGGAATATGTGCCGGCGGATTGCTGCAAGGCGGGAGGAAAAAACCGCGGGCAGGTAGTGCATGCGGCGCGTATCGAGATAGCCCTGCGCAAGTTGTTGAAAGCGAAAGGCGCCAGGGCCTTTACGTCGAACTTCGACGATTTGGCGGGTATAGACCAGATACCGGGACTGGCATCGCAAAGGCTGATGGCCGAAGGGTATGGCTTCGGTGCGGAAGGCGACTGGAAAACGGCGGCGCTGTATCGCACGATGTGGTTCATGGGACAGGGATTGCCGAAGGGCTGTTCGTTCCTCGAAGATTACACGTTGCATTTTGATGGTGATAAAAGCGCGATTCTTCAGGCACACATGCTCGAAGTATGTCCGCTGATTGCTGCCGGCAAACCGCGTCTGGAAGTGTTTCCCCTGGGAATCGGCGGAAAAAACGACCCTGCGCGTCTTGTCTTTACAAGCAAGACGGGTACGGGCGTGGCGGCGACGATTGTCGACATGGGGAACCGTTTTAGGATGATAGTCAGCGTGGTCGACTGCATTGAACCGAAGCCGCTGCCCAAGCTGCCGGTTGCTTCGGCCCTGTGGATTCCGCGTCCGAACCTGGAAATCGGTGCGGCAGCGTGGATTCTGGCAGGCGGGACGCATCATACCGGTTTTTCGTATGACCTGACGGTGGAATATCTCGAAGATTATGCCGAAATAGCCGGAATAGAAATGCTTGTCATCGACGAAAATACAACCATTCCCGGATTCAAGAGAGAACTCCGGATGAACGAAATCTATTACATGCTGAATAAATCGTTAATATAATAATTGATCATACCATGAAATATGTGATAGGAGCAGATTTTGGTACCGATTCCGTGCGTGCCATGATTGTCGAAGTCGAAACGGGCCGCGAGATTGCTTCGGCAGTAAGTTACTATAAGCGATGGGGCGACGGACGGTACTGCAATGCGCGACGGAACCTGTATCGGCAGCATCCGGCCGATTACGTCGAGAGCCTCGAATCGGTCGTAAGAGAAGTCTTGTCCAAATCGCCCGAAGGCACAGGCCGGCAGATCGTCGGCATCTCGTTCGATACGACCGGCTCGACGCCCGCCTTGACCGACAGGGACGGAAACGTGCTGGCGTTGCGTCCCGAGTTTGCCGACAACCCCAACGCGATGTTTGTCCTGTGGAAAGATCACACGGCCATAGAGGAAGCGGAAATCATCAACCGTGTAGCCGGGCAGTGGCCGATTGATTACACGGCTTACGAAGGCGGCATCTATTCGAGCGAATGGGTATGGGCGAAAATGGCACACGTGTTGAAGGAGGACGAGCGCATTCGCGAGGCAGCATACAGCTGGATCGAACATTGCGACTGGATGCCGGCGCTGCTCACGGGCAATCTCAAACCGGAAAACGTCGTCAGAAGCCGGTGTGCAGCCGGACATAAAGCCATGTGGACGAAAGAATGGAACGGACTGCCGTCCGAAAACTTCCTTGTCGAAGTCGAACCGCTGCTGAAAGATTTTCGCGCACATCTGTACACTCATACGTATACGAGCGATGTGAAAGTCGGAAATCTCACGGCGGAATGGGCGGAACGGCTTGGGCTGACGACGAACGCGGTAGTGGGCGCGGGCGCATTCGACTGCCACATGGGAGCGGTGGGCGCCGAAATCGGACCAAAATCGTTCGTCCGCGTGATCGGTACCTCCACGTGCGACATCATGGTCGTCCCCCACGAAGAAATCGAAGGCAAACTGATTCCCGGTATATGCGGACAGGTGGACGGCTCGGTCATTCCCGGAATGGTCGGACTGGAAGCCGGACAATCGGGATTCGGCGATATATACGCATGGTTCAAGTCCGTGCTGGCATGGCCTGTAGAACAGATCGTCGCCACGTGTCCGCATATCGACGCGCAAACAAAAGCGGTGTTGATAGCCGGCACAATCGACAAAATCCTTCCCCGTCTGGCGGAAGAAGCCGCCGGGCTTCCCGTATCGGACGCGTCGGAACTGGCGACGGACTGGATGAACGGACGCCGTACGCCGGATGCCAGCCAGCTGGTGAAAGGCACCGTCACGGGATTGACGCTGGGCACGACGGCGCCACATATCTTCAAGGCGCTGGTCGAGGCCACGGCGTTCGGCTCCAAAGCCATCATCGACCGGTTCATCGAGAGTGGCATCAAGATCGAACAGGTCATAGGCATTGGCGGCATCTCGCTCAAGTCGCCCTACGTGATGCAGACGCTGGCCGATGTGCTCGGGATGCCGATCCGGGTGGCGCGTATCGAGCAGGCATGCGCATTCGGCGCGGCGATGTTTGCCACCGTGGCAGCAGGCGTCCATCCCTCCATTCAGGATGCACAAAAGGCTATGGGGCAGGGATTCGCCTTCGAATATAAACCCGATATGGAACGGCATGCCGTCTATAAGCAACTGTACGAAAAATATCGGCGTATTGGCCGGGCGACGGAAGAATTGCTGTTCAACAAATAAGCGCTCTATTCGCCGTACATATAAATGTCGAGAATATCAGACAGGTTCACAGCGTATTATCCCGCAGGACGCATATTATTTCGGAAAAAAGACCGGAAATCGTTTGCAGAAAGAAATATAACTTCTAATTTTGCAGGCGTAATTGCGAAAGCAAGACTCCGTAGCTCAGTTGGTAGAGCAAATGACTCTTAATCATTGGGTCGAGGGTTCGAGCCCCTCCGGGGTCACCACGTGCAATATAATTATAATCAGGGAGATGTCGGGAGACATACTCCCTTTTTTATGCGATTTATGTGGTAAAGCATCTTTCTTTTTCACGCTATTCATGCTATATTTGCAGGCGTCACGGACAAATTTTTATTATGATTATGGTGAAGTTTACGGCTTGCATAAGGGGAAGGGTTAAAAGAAACGGAACATAT
>JAIRYD010000200.1 GCA_031267935.1 Tannerella sp. | reverse complement strand
CATCGGTGGCTACCTTCGGGCCATCGGTGGCTACCTTTGTATCATCGGTAGCTACCTTCGGACGATCGGTAGCTACCGATCAGTCGTTTTGCCTACCTTTGGCCCGTTGTTGCCTACCTCCGGACGATTGTTGCCTACCTTTCGCCCGTTGTTGCCTACCTTCGGACGATTGTTGCCTACCTCCGGACGATTGTTGCCTACCTTTGGACTATTTTAGTCTACCTTTGGCCCATTGTTGCCTACCTTTGGACGATTGTTGCCTACCTTTGGCCCGTTGTTGCCTACCTCCGGACGATCGGTAGCTACTTTTGAGCAATCGGTAGCTACTTTCGAACAATCGGTAGCTACCTGCGGACGATCGGTAGCTACTTTCGGGCGATTCAGGGCACAAAACCATGACTGTATTTTGACATGTCGAAGAAAACGGCCGCACATCTTTCCGGATGCCTTTTTCAGGCTCATTTTGAATTCCTGTTTTATTCGATACAAGGGGCAGACACGCAGGTCTGCCCCTACGCACCTCCACGATTTGTCGCATGTAGGGGCAGACCTGCGTGTCTGCCCCTGTCTGCCCCTGTCTGCCCGTGTCTGCCCCTGTCTGCCCCTGTCTGCCCCTGTTTGCCGGTGACGCGGCGAGCGTATCCTCCCGCCCGATTACGGGTACCCTGCAATGATCCTTCCTTTATCTTCAAGGAGAAACAGCGCCTCAAAAAAAAGGAATCAACCATTCTTATAAAACATCCCGGCGCCGGCCTGCGCCGCCGGCATGACGAGCACGTCCTGAATATCCACATGCGGCGGCTGCATGACGGCATAGCAGACGGCACGGGCAATATCGTCTGCGACGAGCGACGTGTAGCCTTCGTACACCTTGTCGGCCCTCCGCCTGTCGTCCTTGAAGCGGACGAGCGAAAATTCCGTTTCGACGGCGCCGGGACAGATCTGCGTGACGCGGATCCCGTATGGCAGGAAATCCATCCGCATGCCACGGCTGAGCGCATCCACGGCATGCTTCGTGGCGCAGTACACGCTGCCGTGGGGGTAGACTTCCCTCCCGGCAATCGACCCGATATTGACGATATGTCCCGCCTTGCGCGCAACCATACCGGGCGACACGATGCGCGTGACATAGAGCAATCCCTTGATATTCGTGTCGATCATCCTTTCCCAGTCCTCGATCACGCCCTGATGAAGCGGGTCCAGTCCCGCGGCCAGTCCCGCGTTGTTCACCAGAATATCGATCTCTTTCCACGCCTCCGGCAGGCTGTTCAGCGCCCGTTCGACTTCGCCGCAGACCCTCACGTCGAACGGCAGCACATACACTTTCGACGGATGCGCGCTTTCGATTTCGCTTTTCAGTTCCGTCAGACGTTCCGTCCGCCTTCCGTTGATAACAAGACGGATACCTTCCTTTGCCAGATGCAGGGCGACGGCTTTCCCGATGCCCGAAGTCGCACCTGTGACCAATGCTGTTTTCATTAAAATACTGTTTTACGTGTTAATATTTCATTACCGTGATTTCCGCATCCTGCTTCACGTCGGGATAGCTGATCCGCGTGTGATACATCGTGCCGAGTTTGTCGACGAAAGTCTTTTTCACATCTTCGATATCTCTGAACGTAAGCGGCGTATCCTTCAGCAGTCCGTCGGCGATCTGGCTGTCGACAATCTTGTCGACCAGCGTGCTCAGCGTTTCGTCCGTATATTCGTGCAGGCTGCGCGACGCCGCTTCGACCGAGTCGGCCATCATCAGGATACCCGTCTCCCGAGTGAACGGATCCGGGCCGGGATAGGAAAACAGTTTGTCGTCCACCGGTTTGTCGGGAAATGCATTCCTGAAGGAATTGTAAAAATACTTCGTTTTCCCCCGTCCGTGGTGCGTGCGGATAAAATCGATGATCTGCTTCGGAATACCGGCCTTTTCGGCGATCCTGACGCCGTCGGCGACATGCCGGATAATGATTTGCGCACTCTCCTCGAACGGCAGCCGGCTGTGCGGATTGTTGCCTTCCTTCTGGTTTTCGGTAAAGAAAGCGGGATTGTTCATCTTCCCGATGTCGTGATACAGCGCACCCGTGCGGATGAGCTGCGCATCGGCCCCGATGCGTTCGCACGCCTCGGAAGCCAGAATCGACACCTGCAGCACATGCTGGAAAGTGCCCGGGCACGTCTCGGACAACCGTTTGAGGATGGGCGTGTTGATGTTCGACAGTTCGACCAGCGTAATCGGCGAAACGTATCCGAAAATCTTCTCCAGCAGGTATATCAGCAGGTAGGAGAACATCAGCAGCACGAAATTGATGCCGAAAAACAACAGCATGATCCATCTGATTTTACTCCAGTCGCCTTCCTGATAGAGCGAGATGCTCAGATACGTCAGCGTATAGGCCGCGAAGATGAATATCGAACAGCGTACCAGCTGCGACCGCTGCGTCAGTTCCTTGAGCGTAAATATCACCGCAATGCCCGCGATAATCTGCAGAATCAGAAACTCGTGCGGAAAAGGCGCGAGCAGGGAACACAGCAGAATGGTGATCAGGTGCGTAAACAGCGCCGTATGCGAATCGAAAAACGTGCGCACCACGATGGGCAGAATGGCGAACGGCAGGATGTATATACTTGCAAAATTGTATTTTGTACAAATCTCCGCAATCAGGCAAGCCGACAGGATCGCCAGCACGATGAAAAGCAGGTTGCGCCGGCTGTAGAAAATCTCGGGACAGAACGACGCCAGATAAAGCCCGCAGCAAAGCAAAATCCCGAAAATCAGCACAAACTGTCCGACCCAAATGACCGCCTGGCGCCGGTTTCCGCCCGACCGGCTCTCGTAGACCGTCTTGAGCGACGAGAGCACCCTGTACGTCTGACTGTCCACAACTTCCCCCCGGTCGACAATCCGCTCGCCCGTCTGCATCATGCCCGACGAGATCGAAACGCCCTGCAACTGTTCGTTCAGTATTTTTTCGGATGTTTCCCCGTCGTAAAACATATTTTCCGTCAGGTAATTGTCTATATTGAACGATTGCAGCACATCCATGTCCACCGAAGCAGGCGCGTGGCGGACAATCGCCTCGTAGGCCGACCGGGTCGTATGGAAACTGTTCACGCTGCGGAGTTCGGATATATTGTTCCTGAGCACATACACCCGTGCATGATTCGCCTCCCGCAGGTTTTCAAGCTCCTTCGGCGCAAGAATTCCCGCCTCGTAGAGATTGTCGAGCTGTTTTTCGACATACAGCAGGCATCGCTGCACTTCCCGGTCGGACGACGACCGGCCTTCCGACGCGATCTTCTCGATCCGGCCCGCTTTCGTTTCCGTATCCAGGCGGAAGTATGGCCTGAACATTGCCCGGAGGCTGTCTTTACCGGCCTTGATTTCGCTGTCGGTTTTGTAGATGGAAAAGTCGAAAGGCGCCGTCAGCAGATCGTACTGCCACGGCTTGCCCTCGTGAAACTGGTAGGTGAACTTCCCTTCGCGCGGAAAAAAATAGGTGAGCAGTATCGCCGTAAGTGCGAATAGAATAACGGGTTGTACAACTGATTTATTTGCTTTCATATCATGCATGTCTGTTTGTTTGCATGGCGAAATTACGTAAAAAAGTTCAGTAAGAAAAAATAAAACGTTATTTTTGCTGTCCGAAATGAAAAAGAAGGGTTTTCCCTCCGCTTTCAGTTTCCGAACTTAACTGAAATAACTATGGTAAGAGTGCGATTTGCTCCCAGTCCGACCGGCCCGCTGCACATTGGCGGCGTCCGCACGGCATTATACAACTATCTGTTTGCAAAACAAAAAGGCGGCACAATGATTCTGCGCATCGAAGATACCGACACGCAACGTTTCGTCCCTGGCGCGGAAGAATACATCATCGAATCGTTTCGCTGGCTGGGCATTCCTTTTGACGAAGGAGCAGGCTGCGGAGGCGACAACGGCCCCTACCGCCAAAGCGAGCGTAAAGAAATCTACCGGCAGTACACGGACCGGCTTCTCGACGCCGGACTGGCATACATTGCGTTCGACACACCCGAAGAACTGGAAGCCAGACGACGGGAAACACCCAATTTCCAGTACGACGCCTCCACGCGCACACTGATGCGCAACTCGCTGACTCTCCCGCCCCATGAAGTCGAAGCGCTTATGAACGGAGGCGAACGCCACGTCGTACGCATCAAAATCAATCCCGGCGAAGAAGTGACCGTCCGCGACCTGATCCGCGGCGACGTGGTCATCCACTCGTCGATCATCGACGACAAGGTGCTCTACAAATCGTCCGACCAGCTGCCTACCTATCACCTGGCAAACATCGTCGACGACCACCTGATGGGCATCACGCACGTCATCCGCGGCGAAGAATGGCTGTCCAGCGCGCCGATGCACGTCCTGCTGTACCGCTACCTGGGCTGGGAAGACACGATGCCCGCCTTTGCACACCTGCCCCTGCTGCTCAAGCCCGAAGGAGGCGGCAAACTGAGCAAGCGCGACGGCGACCGGCTGGGATTTCCCGTCTTCCCGCTCGAATGGCGAGACCCGCAGACCGGCGAAGTATCGTCCGGATATCGCGAAAGCGGATACCTGCCCGAAGCGGTCATCAACTTCCTCGCCCTGCTGGGATGGAACCCGGGCGATAACCGCGAACTGATGACGATGGACGAACTGATCGAAAGCTTCGACCTGACGCACTGCAGCAGAAGCGGCGCCAAGTTCGACTACGAAAAAGGAAAATGGTTCAATCACCAGTATCTCCAGAAACGCGACGGCGGAGACGTGGCGCGCATGTTCATGCCCGTGCTCGAAAGCCACGGCGTGGAAGCGGCGCCGGCATACGTCGAAAAAGTCGTAACACTGATGAAGGAACGGGTCAGCTTCGTGTCCGAACTGTGGGCGCATACATACTTCTTTTTCGTGGCGCCCGCGGCATACGACGAAAAGACGCGCCAAAAACGCTGGAAAGCCGACAGCGCGGCGCAGCTGACCGAACTGATCGACGTCCTGCAGGCACGCGAGCCTTTCGACACGGAAGGGACGGAAGCATACGTAAAAGAATGGATCGACCGAAAAGGCTATCACCTGGGAAACATCATGAATGCCGTGCGGCTGGCGCTCGTGGGCGAAGGCATCGGACCGCAGATCTTCCATATCACCGAAGCCATCGGAAAAGAAGAAACCATCCGGCGGCTGCGGCAGGCTGTCGACGTGCTGAAATAACATGAGACTGATATATACGCTGGCGCTGCATACCTACGCCCTCTTCACGGCCCTGTTTTCATTTTTCAACCGCAAGGCGCGGATGATCCGACTGGGACAGTGGCGCACGAACAACATCCTGCGGACGAAGATCGACCCGCACGCATCCTACATCTGGTTCCACGCCGCCTCGCTGGGCGAGTTCGAACAGGGACGCCCGCTGATGGAGGCGATACGCCGCCAACATCCCCGATACAAAATTCTGCTCACCTTCTTCTCGCCTTCCGGATACGAAGTGCGGAAAAACTACGACGGCGCGGACGTGATCTGCTACCTGCCTTTCGACACACCCTTCCGGGTGAAAAAATTCCTCAACCTGGCACGTCCCTGCATGGCGATCTTCATCAAGTACGAATTCTGGATGAACTATCTCCGCGAACTCAAACGGCGCCGAATCCCGACCTTCGTCATCTCCGCCATCTTTCGCCGCGAACAGCTTTTCTTCAGACACTACGGCCGGTGGTACCGGCGCACGCTGGAATGTTTCGACCGCCTGTTCGTACAGGACCGCCAGTCGGCACAGCTGCTGGCCGAATATGGCATCGCAAAGGTAAGCATCTGCGGCGACACACGCTTCGACCGCGTGCTCGACATCCGCCGGCAGGCGCGCATCTTCCCGCTGCTGGACCTGTTTGCCGGCAACGGCCACTGCCCCGTGCTCGTAGCCGGCAGCACCTGGCCGCAGGACGAAAACCTGATCATCCCCTACTTCAACAGCCATCCGGGCATGAAACTCATCATCGCCCCGCACGAAATACACCGCGAACATCTGCTCGACATCGAGTCGAAACTGCAGCGCCCCTCCCTGCGCATCTCGGAAACGAACCAGCAATCTGTCGCCGACAAAGACTGCCTGATCATCGACAGCTTCGGCCTGCTCTCGTCCATCTACCGCTACGGCCGGATGGCCTACATCGGAGGCGGCTTCGGACGGGGAATACACAATACCCTCGAAGCCGCAGTATACGGCATTCCGGTAATCTTCGGACCCGGATATCACAAATTCAAGGAAGCCCGCGATCTCATTGCACTCGGCGGCGCCTTTTCGCCGGGAAACGAAACGGCCTTTGTCCGGCTGATGGACGACCTCACGGCTCGCCCCGAACTGCGCGAAAACACGGGCGCCATCGTCGGAGAATACGTAAAGCAACACACCGGCGCCACGGAGCGAATCATGGCGGAACTCCCGTTTCAGTAAACCTCCGTTTCAGGCTGAAATGTTCGGAACCGGATACGGACAGGCCGGTTTACGTTTCACCATCCGAGGTTTTTGCCCTTTCTGTCCATCATCTTCTTCATGTCTTCGGCGGTGAAGCGTCCGTTCAGGAATACGGTCTCGACCATGTCGCCCATCCTGCTCCATAT
>JAIRYD010000147.1 GCA_031267935.1 Tannerella sp. | reverse complement strand
AAAGACCAAACACTCTCTCTGAAAGTACTGAATGATAAAGGAGAAATGCTGAACGACCTCGTGTTTTGACCGGCCCCGGTTTTTGGACGCTGTCCGGAAACATACCGTGCGCGGCATGGATCTATGAACGATGAACGTCATTAACGATGAACGTCATTAACTATGAACGATGAACGATGAACGATGAGCTATGAAACCTGAGTTCGGCGCAAGCATAGTCCGTCAGGACTTGCATGTCAATAGAAAATAATGTGGCCTCTACAGATCAAAACCTCGTGGAGGTTTCATCCGTTTCATTGTCTATCCCCTGACGGGGAAAAAGGGAATATGCCGTGACGTTTTCTATTGATATGAATGCCCTCCGGGCAAGTTCATCGTTCATCGTTCATCGTTCATAGTTCATCGTTAATGACGTTCATCGTTATATTCAGACGGCGCCCCGGAAACGCCCCTCATTCCACCGTCACCCTGCACCAGACGGGATAATGATCCGAAAACGCGATCCGGTCGACCGTCGCTTCGTATGCCCTCATGCCGGGCGAATACAGAATATGATCCAGCCTGAACCAGAAAAAATTCTGATTGTAAGTAATACCGATACCGTTGCCCGACTCCTCGAAAGCGTCGGTCAGTCCGCCGCGCACCGTGCGGTACGCATACGAAATCGGAGTATCATTGAAATCGCCGCAGACAATCAGGCGCTTGTTTTTAAGAGCCCGTATTTCCCCGGCAACGATTTCAGCCTGTTCGGCACGAATATGATAGGCCGAACCGAGTTTGCGCTGCACCGTCTCGAGCAAACTGTCGAACGTACCGGTATTCACGTTGGTCACAAACTCCGCATACTTCGAGCGGTCGCCCATCGTCAGCTTGAACGACTCCAGATGATTGTTTATCACGTACACATGCTTGCCGCCGACATCTATTTCGTGAACGGTCGAACCGTTGAATGCACTGTCGTAGCGCACCTTCCACGACCTCAAAATCGGATATTTCGAGAAAAGGCCCAGCCCGACGGTATAGCGGTTGTAATTGATCAGCGGCAGATTGTAGTAATAGGGATACATCCTCAGCGCATCCCGTATCTTGCTCTCCGTAAGCACACTGTTCGACGACGCCCCGACCATGTACTCCTGCAGGCAAACGATGTCCGCCTCCGAATCAATGATATAGCGGATCACCGGATTGGGATTCCCGTCCGTATGATCCTGATAGCCGAAACCCATCACGTTATAACTGAGAATCTTCAGCGTATTCTCCACCGGCGCCTTCGGACCGAACGGATTCAGCGGCATATAGCTTGCCACGGGCTTCCAGCAAATCAGAAAGGAACACGCCGCCACGAAAAAACGCATCCACTTGCGGAAAAACAGCCAGTAGAGCACAAAAAACAGATTGATTATCAAAAACAGGGGAAACAGCAGACCCAGATAGGAAAAAAACACGTACCGGACAGGCGAAACAAGATACGAATAGGCGGCGACAATGAACAGCAGTGCCGAAATCATGCTCAGCGCAAACATAATACGATGCACGAACCGAAACGATTTCATACCCCTCATTTCCTGCTTGCGTCAAAAAGCCTTCGCTTCTCGTCGGCCGAGAGGCTCTCGTAACCCGAACGCTTCAGCTTGTCCAGAATCGCATCCAGCGCTTTCATTTCCTCCTGCCTGCGCGCATTATACTCCATGTCGGTTTCCGGACGGTTGACGGTCACTTTCATCCGCGGCTTGCGGCGGGTCAGATTCACCAGCCGGTCTATCATGCGGTTGACAAACACCGTCAAGTCCCTTCCCCTCTGAAACTGCATCGCAAAAAGAATACCGAACAGCGCCCCTCCGATATGAGCAATATGCCCGCCCGCATTCGCAGACGTGACGGACAGCAAATCCATCAGCAACGCAAACAGCGCCAGATAAACAAGCTTGACACGCCCGATAAAAAGAAGGCTTATCTCGTAATTTTTACGGTAAAAGGCAACCGCAAAAACGATCCCCATGACCGACGCCGAAGCGCCCATCAGCAAACTGAAATGCACCTCCCTGAAATAGGGAAACACGTTATACGAGAGCATGAACAGCAGCCCGCCCGCAATCCCTCCAAGCACATAAATCCCCCCCAGATGGCGTGCACTGAAAAACTGCAGGAATATCCGGCCGAACCAGTAAAGACACAACATGTTGAACAATATGTGAATGAAATCGACATGCAGAAACATGTACGTCAGCGCCGACCACGGCTGACAAATAAACTCGCCCGGCGACGAAGGCATCTGCAGGTAGCGAAGAAAACCGCCCCCCTCCACGCGAAAAAGCATCGCGCCGACAAGCGCCAGACGAACGGCCAGAAATACGGCCACATTAATAAATATCAACCTCGTCAGCACATTCCCCCGCGCATAAAAACGCCTTATCCTAATAAAAATATCGTCCATCTTCCCTGTCCTTCTTTTTCCAGTATATAATCATGAAAAATCCAAAAATCATTCCCCCCAGATGAGCGAAATGCGCCACATTATCCCCGCTGAAACCGGCAATCCCCAAAAACAGTTCGATCAGTCCGTATCCGGCCACGAAATATTTAGCCTTGACGGGAATCGGCACAAACATGATAAACAACGGCACATTGGGAAACAACATTCCGAAAGCCAGCAAAATACCGAACACCGCGCCGGACGCGCCCACAGTCACCAGATAATGCACATTGGGATCGAACGCCAGCTGTTCGACAATCGTAATCTGGTTGGCGGACGCCAGCGAATGCACCAGCCAGAGCCACGTCAGTTCCTGCGTGATCGCCGCACCCACTCCCGTAACAAGGTAGAAAAGCAAAAAACGCTTCGCCCCCCAGACCTGCTCGAGAGAGCGGCCGAACATGTATACGGCAAACATGTTGAAAAAAACGTGCTCGATGGAGCGCGTATCGTGCATGAACATATAAGTGAAGAACTGGTGAAACCTGAATTCCGACGTCCCGGGAAAATGCAGTCCAAACCAATCCACCATGTTGATATTCACTCTTGGCAGCACAAGACTTGCCAGCCAGCACAGGAAATTAATTATAATCAAATTTTTAGTTACAGGCGGTATACTCCCGAAAAATCCCGTACGCTTAAACTGTTCCATTCTTCTGTTTTCAGGCAAAAATATGTCATTAATTCCGAACGGACATCCCAAATTTCTGTAAAAATGTCAAATTTTGATAAAAGAGGCTGTTTACACCTCTCCGTATGCGATTTCAAGTCGCGCTGTTTCGCAATATAACATTCTGCAAATAAACAATATAATAAACATTGCGAAAAAGCGCATGACAGAGGAGCGTCAAACGCATGCAAACGACGTGTTGTATAGAACCGTCAAAGCATCCGCGGCGGAAAAGCGGAATTTCTTTCGCTTCCATTAAAAAAAATTTATTTCCCGGTGATTAATTTTAATATTTCATCGAAATATTGAAGAACATATACTATCTTTGTTGCGATTTAATTGCAGGATAACGGATAAGCGATGTGCAAACAGGAAAAACACACATTCGCTTAAACGGTCGCAGCAAGATAAATCATATAATAACGTCTTAATATTTAATTATATGAAGAAAAAAATTACATCAGGAATGATCCTCTGTCTCGTCGTGACGCTCGCGCTGCAGGCTGCCCCTCCCGTGCGCAAAGATACCGTCCGGACGAAAAACGAAGGGATGGAGTTGAGAGATTGGTACAAAGATGGCCCCGCTTCGGTATATGCCAGACCGCCCGTACCGATTGCCGGAAGCATTCACGTAGACCGCGACCCGGTGGTGAAAGCTTACAGCCCGACCGAGCTTGTGCGGAGAATATTTCTCCAGTCGCACACTCCGCAGGATATGGACCGTATCCGGAATGTGCGCCATGTAGGATGGGACTGGAACCCGACTACCCAGACAAAGACAGGGTCGATATATGCGCCAAACACCACGTGGATGTCGGCGGCGCTGTCAGGTATCGGAAATTTCGATGCGGACGAACGTTCGCTGCTTCATTTTACTTCGGGGACGGCCGATCCCGACAGTTTCGAGCTGACCAACGGCATGCTGCTCACCACCGGACCGGGACTGCGCACGGAAGGGCCCAACAATACGCACCACGGGCTGAGCGACGGCTTCCGAAACAACGGCGTCAAGGGCACCCACATGGCGGGCTATACCTCCAATTCCATCTCTCCTTCCACCATCAACACCGGCCTTGCCGCCAGTCCGCCCAAGCGTAAATACATGCCGGGCGATGGCGCCTGGACCATGGACTATTCCTTCGACCGCGATCTGGACGGGCTGACGGGCGACCCGGTAGCATGGACTTCCTGCGGTTCGGTGGTGGAATTTGACTTCCAGCCGGCAGTCGGGCGAATCTCTTTCGACTATATCTTTGCCAGCGACGAATATCCCGAAGGCGTCTACCTGACAAACGACGTATTCGGATTCTTCGTCTCGGGACCTTTCGACGAGCCGCCCGGACACGACATCGAAAATACGTCCGCGCAATGGTCGCTGTCCGATCCGACCGACAATCCTTCCAACGAATATGAACGCACGAACGACGGATTCGTATACTACCGTTACAACATTGCCCGTCTCCCGGACAACAATCCTGTGGGAATCAATTATGTAAACTGGGGCGCGATGACAAGGCACTGGGGTGCAATCCTGCCATACCTTCCCGACCCCAGCGATGTATTTTATCCGGATCATCCCAGTCTTCATACCCTCGACATGAATGCGACATACTATTTGCCGGCTCCCATCAAGGCGAATCCGGATCATCAGGTCACTGTTGCCGAAGCCGAAGCGTGGGGTTATAAATACTATGCCCAATACACCACTTCCCCGTATACCGCAGATCCCACTCCAACGGGAATCTCTCCGCATAAAACCAGTCCCAGCCGGTACTACGCCGTCCCGACCAATCCGCACCTGTTCAGATACAACTACATAGGTGATCCCCTGATGGAGTATGACGGTTACACCACCAAACTTACAGCGGTAGCCGACAAACTGCTCCCCGGCAAATGGTATCACCTGAAACTGGCTATCGCCAATACGGCGCAGCGAGACCAAAGCGGTGGAGGTATGGATATCGACAACAATCACGGTTCAGGCGTATTTCTGGCAAACCTGAATTTGGGAAAAGTAGAAGGAAACATCGGTTATCCGTATCTGTATGAAGCATTTGATTATATAGGACAGGATGACGACGGGAACTACCACCTGTTCTCGCACGAAGACCCCGCGAAAATCCTTCCGGACGCCGCCGACTACCCCATGACGCTGCATTTCGATTCGACTGCCGCCGAAAACGCTTCCACGGTATTCATTTCATACATCAATATCAACCCGTCCGCCGTCCTGACGCCCGACGGAGAAAAACTGTTTGCCTACTCGTCCACACTGAATTGCGATACGCTTCAACTGGCCGGCGCGGGAGACACGCTTCGCCACTACACGTTCAAATTGTCTACCGACTATCCGAATTTCGTAAACGGACAGTATGTGGGCATCGTCATTTCGCTTCAGGGAGGCAGTACGGATACAGTCTATTACGGACCGCTGTACCAACATGCCACATACACGGCTTCATTCCACAGTCCTACGGCAATGTATCCGGGTGCGATGAATATGAATATAGAGTACGGTTCGCCGCAACTGCACCGAAGCTCGAACGGAGGCTTGACGTGGCAACAGGCATCGCGTCCGTTCGATCCCTGGGAAATCAGCAGCATTGCCGAAACGGGTTACCTTCTGATACGCGAACCGAACTCGGGATACCTCATCGACACGATAAAGGTCAGTTTCCCGCCTCCGACCGACGTCATACGTACCGTGATCATACCCGATATTGCCGATGTGACCATCAGCCCGGCGCCCGGTACGTACTATGTAAACAGTCGCGAAGACTTTGTCCTGACAGTCACGCCTCACCCCTATTCTACCCGGGCAGACATGACACCGCTTCTGACCACCGACCGCCAGCTCCTGCCCGACAGCGAAGGCATAGGGGTGAGCAGCACACGGGACGGGTCATATACCTTCACGATTTATTACATCCTGGAGCCGGTCAATATCTCGATCAACTTCACCGAACCTTCTCATGCGGAGGAATCCGACAACGGCGTCGTATGGGCTGAAGGACAGCAGTTGCATATTGTGGCTCGCGAAAAAGGCGTCGCACACATATACACGCTGGGCGGCACGGCATACAGATCCATTTCGCTTTATGCCGGCGATTCAACCGTGGCGACGCTCCCCGGCGGAATTTATATCGTGACATTCAATGGAAAAAGCTATAAAATAGCTATTAATTAACGCGTCATAAATATGTTTCGAAATCCCGGACATCCGAACTGTCCGGGATTTTTTTGCCGCATTGCAGACTGCTACCCTCTTCAAACATTTAAAACAATACAAATACTGAAAAATTTCTCTAATTACGTATTTAGTTTGAAAAAATGCAGTATTTTTGTACCGTGAAGGCAAAGGTGCCTTTCGGTATCTGTAAATAGACAAGAGAACATAATATTTTATAATTCTAAACATTTAATTTTTAATAAAATGGCAAAATTAGATTTAAGCAAGTACGGCATTTCAGGTGCAACTGAAATTGTACACAATCCTTCTTTCGACGCATTGTTCGAAGAAGAAATGAAACCCGGTTTGGAAGGTTTCGAAAGAGGACAACTGACCGAACTCGGTGCAGTAAACGTAATGACAGGCGTTTATACCGGGCGCTCTCCGAAAGACAAATTCTTCGTCTACGACGAAACGACCAAAGATACCATCTGGTGGACGTCGGACGCATACAAAAACGACAACAAACCCGTATCCGTCGAGAGCTGGAAAGCATTGAAGGATATTGCAACCAAAGAACTGTCAAACAAAAAACTGTACGTAGTCGACGCATTCTGCGGAGCCAATGAAAATACGCGTCTGAAAATCCGCTTCATCATGGAAGTGGCCTGGCAGGCGCATTTTGTGACCAACATGTTCATCCGTCCGTCGGCTGCGGAACTGGCCAACTTCGGCGAACCGGACTTCGTCGTCATGAATGCCTCCAAAGCCAAAGTAGATAACTTCAAGGCGCTCGGACTGAACTCCGAAACGGCGGTCGTGTTCAACCTGACCGAAAAAATACAAGTCATCCTGAACACGTGGTACGGCGGCGAAATGAAAAAAGGCATGTTCTCGTACATGAACTACCTGTTGCCGCTCGGCGGGATCGCGTCGATGCACTGCTCGGCCAACACCGATATGCAGGGCCGGGAAACGGCGATCTTCTTCGGCCTGTCCGGAACGGGAAAAACGACATTGTCTACCGACCCGAAACGCCTCCTTATCGGCGACGACGAGCACGGTTGGGACAACGACGGTGTCTTCAACTTCGAAGGCGGCTGCTATGCCAAGGTCATCAACCTGAGCGCCGAAGCCGAACCGGACATCTTTAACGCCATCAAGCGCGATGCACTGCTCGAGAACGTGACCGTCGACGAAAGCGGCAAAATCAACTTCGCAGACAAAAGCGTGACGGAAAATACGCGCGTATCTTATCCGATCAACCATATCAAGAACATCGTCAAGCCGGTATCGAAGGGCGACCACGCGAAGAAGGTGATCTTCCTCTCGGCCGACGCATTCGGCGTATTGCCACCGGTATCCATCCTGACGCCGGAACAGACACAATATTACTTCCTGTCCGGCTTCACGGCAAAACTGGCCGGCACGGAACGCGGGATCACGGAACCGACCCCCACTTTCTCGGCATGCTTCGGCGCGGCATTCCTGTCGCTGCATCCGACAAAATACGGTGAAGAACTGGTGAAAAAGATGAAAGTATCCGGCGCAACCGCCTATTTGGTGAACACCGGCTGGAACGGTTCGGGCAAACGCATCTCCATCAAAGATACGCGCGGAATCATCGACGCCATCCTCGACGGCTCGATCGACAACGCCCCGACGAAAAACATTCCGTATTTCGACTTCGTCGTACCTACCGCATTGCCGGGTGTAGACCCCGGTATCCTCGATCCGCGCGACACGTATGCCGACGCTTCCCGGTGGGAAGAAAAAGCGCAGGACCTTGCCGGACGTTTCATCAAGAACTTTAACAAGTTCACAGGAAATGATCTCGGAAAGTCGCTCGTCGAAGCCGGTCCGAAGCTCTAACGGAACAGCATCAAAAAAAGAACGTGGAGCCACTGAGGCTCTGCGTTTTTTTTGTAAAACACGAATGTTAGATAAATTTTATTACCAAAAACAAAGGGATATTAATTATTTATTTGTATCTTTACCGCGAATTTCATCTGCTGGGAAATACTCAATGTGGAAAAAGTACATATATATATTGACAGCCGTAGCATGGCTTGCCGCGTGCAGGGAAAATATAGCGTATCAGGTGAACGTCGACCTCGACAATTTGCCTGAACAGACGCTTTATGTTGTATTCGAATCTGCCGACCTCAAGCTGGTAGATACGCTCGCGTACGATGGCAAAGGGGTATGTACCATCCATCAGGCGATAGAAGGATTCCGCACACTCACACTGTATTACGGCGATCAGGCGCAATGGATCACCGTCTATCTCGAACCGTATGCAAAAGTAACGATTACGGGAGACGCCCTCTATCCGCAACTGGCGGAAGTCAAAGGCGGCGAAATCAACGACATGCTCTCGCACTTCAAAAAAGACATCGCCCCGCTGCTCAAAGAACAGGCCGACCTCAGGCGCAACAACTTCGAAAAAGGAGAAATGGCAAAAAACGGCAACACGTTGCGCTTAGCCAATATCAACCACGAAATACATCAGGAAGCCGAAACGTTCATACGGAAATATCCCGGCAAAAGAGTTTCAGCCATCCTCATCAAGGAATATTTTTCCGACCCTGAAAACCCGGCGTTTACGGACGAACTACTGTCGGGACTCGATGAACAGCTCGACGATTTTTATGTCGTAAAAGAACTGAAAGCCTTCAGCCGGAAAGCAAAGAGAACCGTCATCGGTGCGCAGGCGCCGGATTTCAACGTGCTGGACATCTACGGGAAAACATACAGCACCGCTTCGTTCGACAACAATTATTATATCTTAGCATTTGTTTCCATGTGGAAAGACATGTGTCACACGAAAGATCTGTTTCTGGACGAAGTGATAAAAAACTTCCCCGAAGAATCGCTCCACGTCGTGCTGGTATGTCTCGACGAGAATCCGGAAGAAATACGCAAGGCAATGGCCGGCGACGCCGTGCAATGGAACGTCGTGACGGATTCGGCCGGACAGGCTATCGAAATGATTGATACCTACAATGTAATATCCATCCCCTCGTGTTACCTGATCGACGGGACGGGAAAAATTGTATTGAAAACGGATAACGGAATCGAACTGAAACGAAAATTGGACGAACTGATTCCGACAAAATAAAAGCGTCTTTATGCTGGTTAAAACTTATGCTGCCGCCGTACAGGGTATTTCGGCTACGTTGATTACGATTGAAGTCAGTTGTACGAAAGGGATCCAGTTTTTCCTTGTAGGACTGCCCGACATCGCCGTGCGCGAAAGCCACGAACGAATCATTTCGGCTCTGCAGGTCAACGGACTGAACTTTCCCCACCACCGGATTGTCATCAATATGGCGCCGGCCGACATTCGCAAGGAAGGTTCGGCATACGACCTGCCGCTGGCAATCGGCATTCTGGCTTCGGCCAACGAAATCGGCCTGGACACGGACAAACTGGATAAATACATGATGATGGGCGAACTGTCGCTGGATGGCGGCCTGCAACCCGTCAAAGGCACCCTGCCCATCGCCATCAAGGCGCGCGAAGACGGTTTCGAAGGGCTGATCGTACCCAAACAGAACGCACGCGAGGCCGCCGTAGTCAATAATCTGAAAGTGTACGGCGTGGAAAATATCCGGGAAGTAATCGATTTTTTCTGCGGGAAAAGCCATCTGGAGGTGACCAGCGTCGACACGCGTGAAGAATTTTACGCCCGTCAGCAACAGTTCGACCACGATTTTTCGGATGTGCGCGGACAGGAAAATGCCAAGCGGGCGCTCGAAGTAGCAGCTGCCGGCGGGCACAACATCATCATGATCGGTCCGCCGGGAAGCGGCAAGTCGATGATGGCCAAACGGCTGCCCTCCATCCTGCCGCCATTCACACTGCATGAAGCGCTCGAAACGACCAAGATCCATTCGGTCGCGGGAAAAGTGGAGAAAAACACCTCGCTACTGGCGCAACGTCCTTTCCGCTCGCCGCATCATACGATTTCGGACGTGGCGATGGTGGGTGGCGGCACGTTTCCCCAGCCGGGAGAAATCAGCCTGGCACACAACGGAGTACTCTTTCTGGACGAATTGCCCGAATTTAACCGAAGCGTGCTGGAAGTACTGCGCCAGCCGCTCGAAGACCGGCAGATCAGTATCTCGCGCGCCCGCTTTGCCGTCGATTATCCGGCCAGTTTCATGCTGGTCGCATCCATGAACCCCTGCCCCTGCGGCTATTATAATCACCCCACACGGCAATGCCTGTGTGCGCCCGGAAGCGTGCAGAAATACATGAACCGCATCTCGGGGCCACTGCTGGACCGTATCGACTTACAGATCGAAATCGTTCCCGTGCCCTACGAAAAAATATCCGAACAGCGGCCGGCGGAAGCGAGCGCACATATCCGCGAACGCGTCATCCGTGCACGCGAAATTCAAGACCGGCGGTTCGAATCGGAGCCGCATACGTACTGCAACGCGCAGATGAGTTCGAAACTGCTTCACAAATACGCTGTGCCCAACGAGGCAGGGCTGACGTTGCTGAAAAATGCCATGCAGAAATTCAATATTTCCGCACGCGCATACGACAGGATACTGAAAGTATCGCGCACGATCGCCGATCTGGAAAACTCGCCCAACATAGAATCGAAGCATCTGTCGGAAGCCATCCATTACCGCAATCTCGACCGCGAAACCTGGGGAACATAAGCGGAAATCCCGTCCATCCTTATAACCTGAGTCGATATAAGCATAGTCCGTCAGGACTTGCATATCAATAGACAACAATGTGGCCTCTCCGCATCAAAACCTCGTGGAGGTTTCATCCGTTTCCATCGTGTATCTCCTCGACAGGGAAAAAGGAGGGGGGTATATCGTGACGTTTTCTATTGATATGAATGCCCTCCGGGCAAGCGACCGTTCATCTTCAGGTATTTATTGTAATTCTCAGGTCGAACTCGGGTTGGAAAGATACATTCCTGTCAAATGAGCCTTTAATATACAGCTATATTTTTGTTTCACCTCACCGGCATTCTAAGCGAGTTCGCAAGAGCGCTGGCCTCCCCTGCAAATGGGAGAG
>JAIRYD010000085.1 GCA_031267935.1 Tannerella sp. | reverse complement strand
CGCTTCGACCCCGACGAATCGGTGTACTACCACGACTACCGGATCGTCAACATCGCGGATGTGGAAAAGCAGATCGAGGGCCTTGAGCTGGTGTTCATCGAGCTGCCCAAGTTCCGCCCGTCCAACCGTGCGGACGGCAGGCTGTACGACCTGTGGCTGACGTTCCTGACACAAATCGGGAACGCCTCGGAGCGGGTGCCTCAGGAACTGCTGGACAACGAAGTGACGTGCGCCGCAGTACGTTATCTGGAACGCAACTCGTACACAAAGTCGCAGCTCGAAACGTATGAAAAATACCTGGATGCCATCCGCGTCGAACGCACATTCTACGTCGATGCCCTGGCTAAGGGATGGGAGGAAGGCAAAGCGGAAGGATGGGAGGAAGGTCGGGCAGAAGGTAAAGCGGAAGGCCGGGAAGAAGGCGAGGCGATCGGTCGAGAGAAAGGCGAAGCGATCGGCCGTGAGAAAGGTCGTGAGGAAGGCGAAGTCATTGGCATAGAGAAAGGCAAAGCAGAAGGCAAAGCGGAAGTAGTCATCACCTGCAGCCGCAACGGAATTCCGCTGGAGCAAATCCAGCTTGTTACCGGTCTGGACCGGGAGCGGATCGAAGAAATCCTTCAAGCGAACAGTGAAGCTTAGGAGCTGTCTGAAAATAAATGTCACAAATTTATCGGAGATGTTTTTTGCAGGACGAAGCCCGAAAATGTGCGCATACCGGGGTATATAAGCATTTTCGGGCTGAAGTACGGTGAAAAACAGACCGGAAAATGTGACATTTATTTTCAGACGGTTCCTTAGATATTGAATAAATTTACCATTCATCCATACCGGGCGTAGCGCCGGACGCTACGCCGAGCATGGCTCCTGCCTTGTCGCAGGCCGGCGACGAGCAAAAAGCCGCCGCGTCCCCACCCTTCTCAATTTCGCACGATGTTGAATGTCGTTATTTTTTTGCCGCTATAGGCCCCTTTGCCGCGTACGGTGACGGTAGCGGTACCCACGTCGGTATTGCGAACATAGTCGACGGTGAAGTCCGTATTTTCCGCAAGCATTTTGCCGTTGTAGACGACTTCGATGCGCGGCGAGAGACGGTCGCCGGTCCACGTCTGGTCGCTGATGGTGGAGAGATTGGCGTAGATCAGGTTTTTCTGTTTGTGGCGGTTGTGTGCGGCGCGTTCCTTGATGGCTGTTTCGTAGAATTTGACCATCATGTTAAATTCTGCGGCAAAGGCAACATAGCTGCCGGGCGAGATTTCCATCAGGGCGTCGAGACGTTTCACGAGGGCATCGTAGGCGCCGTCGGTTGCGCGTCGCGCTTCCTTGACGGAGAGCCCTCCGGCTGTGGCGGCGGCGGTAGCTGCGGCGGCAAAAGCCCGTTCCTGAAGACGGGCCACTTCGGCGTTCTGCGCCGACAGGCTGGCGACCCAGGCGTTGATGCCCGCGTCGTTGGCCTGCTGTTTGTAGTCACCCGCGAGATGTTCGAGCAGGATGTTAATCAGCGCTTCTTCTTCTTCATGACCGCGTGCGGCGGTTTCGGTATTCATCTGTGGAATGGCGAGGAGTTCTTCGGACGCCTGGCGCACATCGGGATCGGGATGACGCAGGTTGCCCGTCAGGATGCGGATCATGCCCCGCAGCGTGTCGTCGCGTCCGCTGTCGGCCACATGCAGCGGGTCGGTAAACGGATTTTTGGCGATACGCCCGAGGGCAATGTTTTCAATACCGAGTGCACTCTCGAGCGCTTCATACTGCGATTCGACGCCCAGTTTGGAAGGATCGTACTTTTTCGTGATCGAAAGCGCCTCTTCGTTCATGCTCCGGTGCTCGCCGTTGAGGAGAGACTGATGTTTGACGGTACGTAAATTCATATTTCCTGTGATTATATAGTGAATGTATGATGTATACCGGCGCGAATATAAAGCGTTTTTTTAATTGACATATATTTTTTGCAAAAAAAAATATGTATTCCGCGGATTTCGGGGTATTTTCTCTCTGTTTAGTGATAGAATCCGCGGATTCCAGGGCATTTTCTCTCCGTTTGGTAGTAGAATCCGCGGATTCTGGGGCATTTTCTTTCCGTTTGATAGTAGAATCCGTGGATTCCGGGGCATTTTCTCTCCGTTTGGTAGTAGAATCCGCGGATTCTGGGGCATTTTCTCTCCGTTTAGTAATAGAATTCGGTGAATCCGGGACATTTTCTCTCCGTTTAAGGAGTTGTCTGAAAATGAATGATACATTGTCGGCTGTCGCCCGCACATATTCCGTCCCGTCCGGGACGGGGGCGTGAGAGGGAGGTTGCGTTTTCTACCGACATATTGTCCCGGAGGGACAAGGTTCGCATGTTCCCCGTCCCGTTAGTGGACGGAATGTCGGTAGAATCGATAATTGCCCCCCCCGTCACCCGTCCCGTCAGGGACGGAATGTGAAAGAAAACGGAATGGTTATTTTCAGACAGCGCCTTAGCGCAAATTACGGAAAAAGAAACCGCCGCCGGTTCCGCGCCGTCAGCGTGTTTCCGATACACACGTCGCGCTACTTGATGGTGTAGAGCGAACTGATCGATTCGTCGTTGCATACGCGACGAATGGCTTCGGCAAACATTTCGGCGATGGAGAGAATCGTTACTTTTTCGCTTTTTTTCGTATATGGAATCGAGTCGGTAAAGATGATTTCGGAGAGTACGGACTGATCGACGAGCATGGTGGCGGGGTCGGACATGACGGCGTGGCTGGCCATGGCACGTACCGAGCGGGCGCCGTTCTGCAGCATCAGGCCGGCGGCTTTGGTGATGGTGCCGGCCGTGTCGACGATGTCGTCCACGAGCAGCACGTCGCGGTCCCTCACGTCGCCGATGATCCGCATGTCGGCCACTTCGTTGGCCTGCTGGCGCGTCTTGTGGCAGATGACCATCGGTATTTCGAGATGCTTGGCATAGCTGCTCGTACGCTTCGTGCCGCCGACGTCGGGGGTGGCCATCACGAGGTTGTCGAGCGGCAGCGTCGAACGGATAAATTCGAGAAAGACCGTCGAGGCGTAGAGGTGATCGACCGGGACGTCGAAAAAACCTTGTATCTGGTCGGCATGCAGATCCATCGTGATCAGGCGATTGATGCCCGCCACGCCCAGCAGATCGGCAATGAGTTTGGCGCCGATGGCTACGCGCGGCTTGTCTTTACGGTCCTGACGCGCCCAGCCGAAATAGGGCACGACGGCGATGATGGAATGTGCCGAGGCGCGCTTGGCCGCGTCGACCATCAGCAGCAGTTCCATCAGGTTGTCGGCATTGGGATAGGTGGACTGTACGAGGAAAACGTCTTTCCCGCGTATTGATTCTTCGTACGAAACGGAAAATTCGCCGTCGGCAAACCGCTGTATGTTCATCTGTCCGAGGGGACATTGCAGCGACAGGCATATTTTCTCCGCCAGATAGCGGGTCGTTGTGCCCGCAAAGACCAGAAATGGAGTATGTGCGCTCATTCGGATATGTTTTAAATTCGCGGCAAAAATACAAAACTTATTTAAATCTTGTCCGGAATGTAGCCGGAAATTCAGTATTTCATGCTCGCAGTCCGGAACGCGGCCATTCTCGGGCGCCCTTCAAATTGTCGCAAAACAGATGCCGGCGTGTCTTCCCCGGGCATGTTTCTTCATCATTTCAAGGGCAGAAAGCCCACCGGTCGACAGCGCAGCAACGCGTTGCGAAGCGGAGCACACGCAAATCCCAAGCCCGGTCAGGGTGTAACCCGAACTTCTCCCGTACCGTCCACAGGAAGGATTGCGCCCTTCAAATATGCAAGTCCTGACGGACCATTCTTATATCGAACTCGGGTTAATTTAACTTAAAAAAAGATGCGGTCTGAAAAAAATCAGTACATTTGGAGCGATTTAATCATGTTCATTATTATGCCGAAATATAATTTTATAAATAATAGGATATTACCGAAAATTTATCATACGGTATCCGAATCTGTATATGCAGTGTGTGATCAATGCCGTCGTGTGAAAACAAAAAAATATCCGTTTCCTACGAGGGACGGATATTTTATGTTACACACCGTATGCCATTCACGTATTACAAATCAAACTTTACAACGATGAAAAGAACAGTCCTTATCCTTGCCTGCGCATCGCTTGTCGGTGCGGCAACGGCGCGTACCATTACCGTAACCACCTCGAACGATTCGGGGTCGGGCAGCCTGCGGGAAGCCATCATCGAAGCCAACAGG
>JAIRYD010000061.1 GCA_031267935.1 Tannerella sp. | reverse complement strand
GGGTTTGTGATCAAACCGCAGGGATTCAACCTGTTCAACGCGCTTCCGTGAAACGGCGAACAATGAACGATGAACTGTGAACATTTTTCAACACGGAGTACACGGAGCACACAAAGAAGATTTATCTTTCCGTTTTCCGGTACGCGGGAATGTTTTTACGCATCCCGTGCACCGTTTTCAACCGGTTGTTTTCTTTGTGTGCTCCGTGTTTGAATATTCCGGTATACTAAAAGAGTTTTTCGGTATACTAAAAGAGTTTTTCAGTATACCGAAAAGGTCTTCCGGTATATTGAAAGGGTCTTTCGGTATACTAAAAAAGTTTTTCGGTATACTGAAAGAGTCTTTCGGTATACCAAAAAGGTCTTCCGGTATACTGAAAGAGTCTTTCGGTATACTGAATTGTGGACTGTGTATGTGTAAACGTCCTCTCGCACCATCTTCCCGCGGTATTTCTTCCACGTTTGATTTTTACTGTTTAATTTTTTGTATCTTTGCATCGCAATGAAAAGGGAAAAATATATTGTATCAGGTTTATTTTTGCTTGTTTGTCAGGCGATTATTTCTCAAAATATCTGTATACGCGGAAAAGTGACGGACCTTCTTACGGACGAACCGCTCATCGAAGCGGTCGTATTCGTCCGGGGTACGAATATACACGCGCTTACCGGCGTCGACGGCGCGTATTCCCTCTGTCTGCAGAAAGGGTCGCATACGGTCACGGTTTCATATCTGGGATATAATCCGAAGGACGTCCGCATAAGTCTGGGCGACAGGGATCAGATCGTGGATATCGGGATGGAGAGCAATACGCAGCTGAGCGAAGTGACCGTTTCGTCGCAGGCGCGCGACGAGCGGGTAAACACGCTGCAGATGGGCGTGGAAAAACTGACGGCGGGCGAGATCAGACGCATGCCGGCCCTGCTGGGCGAGGTGGAGGTGCTCAAGGCCGTACAGTTGCTTCCGGGCGTGCAGACCGTGGCGGAAGGCAGTTCGGGTTTCAGCGTGCGGGGCGGTTCGCCCGACCAGAATCTGATTCTGCTCGACAATGCCACCGTCTACAATGCCTCGCATCTGCTGGGCTTTTTCTCGGTCTTCAACAATGACGTGCTCCGCGGACTGTCGCTCTACAAGGGTGATATTCCGGCCCGACACGGCGGACGGCTCTCGTCGCTGCTCGATATACAGACCAAAACGGACGCGCCCGAAAAGTTTGGCGCGACGGGCGGCATCGGTCTCATCTCGAGCCGTCTGATGATGGAAGCGCCGATCGGCGAAAACACTTCGTGGATGATCGGAGGGCGGCGCAGTTATGCGGATCTGTTTCTCAAAATGTCGGCCGACGAGAATTTACGGAAAGCAGCCGTTTATTTCTACGACATGAATATCAAGGCCACGCACCGCTTTTCGGCAAAAGACCGGCTCGAACTGAGCGGCTATTACGGGAAGGATCATTTCGGTGCAGGTCCCGGCATGTTCGACTATGGCAATGCGACGGCGACACTGGCCTGGTCGCACATCTTTTCCGAGAAATTCTTTTCGCACGTCGGCGTCAATCTGTCGAACTATGACTACGGACTGGAATCGAAACTCGAAGGGGCGCAGGCCACGTGGAAATCGTCGATGACGGACTGGACGCTGCGATTCGATTTCAACCAGCCGATCAGTGATTTATGGAATCTGAACTATGGCCTGTCGAGCACGATTCACGCTTTCGATCCGGGCTTCGTGGCCGCGAAGGGATTTGAAAACATTGTGATTCCGGGAAACAAAGCTCTTGAACACAGCCTGTATGTCTCCAACGAACAGCAGTTTTCGGAACGCTTCAGCGTCAAATACGGCCTCCGCTGGTCACTGTTTCAGAACATCGGCAGCGCCACGGTTTTCAATTACGACGAAAATTACCGTTCCGTCGATTCCACGGTATACGGCGCCGGAAAAATCTATCACACCTATCCGGCCTTCGAGCCGCGCATCGGCATGGTGCTGAAACTCGGCCGTTCATCGTCCGTCAAAGCCAACTACGCACACAACGTGCAGTTCATCCAGCTGGCAAACAATTCGGCCGCAGGTTCGCCTCTCGACATCTGGTTCTCGGCCGGCCCCAATGTCAAGCCGCAGGAAGCGGACATGTTTGCCCTCGGATATTTTCATAATCTGAAAAACGACGCGTACGAAACATCCGTCGAACTGTATTACAAGAAATTAACAAATGTGATTGATTTTGCCGAACATGCGCAGCTTCTCCTGAACGACAAGCTGGACGGGGAGATACGTACCGGCAGCGGCCGGGCATACGGCGTCGAGTTCATGGTCCGGAAAAACACGGGTCTGCTGACCGGCTTCGTCAACTACACGCTCTCGCGTTCCGAACGCACCATCCCCGCCATCAATCACGGCCGCACGTATCTGGCGCCTTTCGACAAAACGCATTCGCTCAATATCGCGGCGAACTGCGACCTTTCCCGCAAATGCAGCCTGTCGGCCGTATGGATCTATGCGACCGGCAATCCGACTACGTATCCCTCCGGACGTTTCGATATCGGCGGCGAATATTTCCCGATCTATTCGGGGCGTAACGAATATCGCCGCCCCGACTATCACCGTTTAGACCTTTCGTTCACCTTTTCGCCCGACAAAAACTCGGCAAAACGCTGGAAAAGCGAATGGAACGTCTCACTGTTCAATGCCTACAACAAAAAAAATCCGTGGATCATCTCCTATCTTCAGGACGCGGATCACGGATTGCCCTACGCCGAGATGATGTATCTGTTCGGCATCGTGCCGTCCATTACGTACAATTTCAAATTCTGAACAGCCCATGACACGTACCGCAAAATCACTTTTAACCCTTCTCGTCCTCCTTCTGCATGCAGGCGCCTGCACGGCGCCGATCGATATCGAAACAAACAGTTCGAAACCGGTAATCGTAATCTACGGTTGCCTGACGGAAAACATGGCCTTCCAGAAAATCAGAATATCCGGCTCGTCGCCCTACTTCTCCGACACGCAAAATGCCGTTGTCACGAACGCCTCCGTCAGTATACGCTCGTCGGACAGCCAGACATTCGAACTCGAAGAAAATCCTGATGAAAGAGGCACTTATCTGACCCTTCAGCCAATGGCGGCCATGCCCGGCGTCACGTACACGCTAAGCGTCGAAGTCGATTTCGACGGTGACGGCATCGCGGAAACATATACCGCCACCGCCACCATGACGCCGCCCGTCGCCATCGATTCCATCGCAATCAATCCCTTAAAAATAATGGGATACCGGCATTATGCGCTGAATCTGTTTGCACGGGATTCACCCGCGCCCGACTATTATCTGGCGCGATTCGTAATCAACGACACGATCGAAACATATCGCATCACCGATTACACCGTATTTTCCGACGAAGGCGTCAACGGCCAGTATCTCGACAACGTCACGCTGTGGTATTTCGACGACCTGGACAGCGAACTGCCCTTTGCCGGCAACATCGAAATCGACACCACCTTCTTTGTCCGTCCCGGATACAGAATATCGCTGCTGATGAGCCGTGTCGAACAGGGATACTTCAATTTCATCAACCAGTGTCAGCAGGAAAAAAACGGCGAAAATCCATTTTTCGGCGGTCCGCCATCCAATATCGAAACGAATATCAGCAACGGCGCCGCCGGCTATTTTGCAGCATTTTCCACCACGGCGATGGAAGCCACCGTCCCGAAACCGGAAGACGAATGAACGGATTCAACAACGGTACAGTCAAATCCGCCCGTCGCCCGCAAATATAAAAATTTAAACATGCGGTTATTTTATTTCATGTTTTATTTTGCACAATAAAAAAAATGCAGTACTTTTATCCGCGAAAATTAACTGACAACTAAAAATATTTATATCATGAAAGGTAAAAAATTGAAAATGGGTATGGTAGGTGGCGGAAGCGATGCCTTTATCGGCGCGATTCACCGGCGCGCAGCCTTGATGGAAAATGAAATTGAACTGGTATGCGGATGTTTCAGTATCAATCCGGAAATTTCGCTCAGTTCCGGACGTGCTTACCACCTCCCGGACAGCCGAATCTACAAAAACTACGTGGAGATGTTTGAAAATGAATCCCGCCTGCCTGAAAACGAACGGATGGATTTCGTGACGATCGTCACCCCCAACCGCTATCACTACGAACCGGCGGCGACTGCGCTTGACCTCGGTTTCCACGTCGTGGTAGACAAACCGATCACCTTCTCGCTCGAGGAAGCCAAACTGTTGCGGAAAAAGGTAGAAGACTCCGGAAAGATCCTGGCATTGACACACGTCTATACCGGATATCCGGCCGTGAAGGAAATGAAAGCCCGCATAGCCAGAGGCGAAATCGGCAAACTGCGTCGCCTGTACGTGGAATATCCGCAAGGCTGGCTGGCCGACCGCATCGAGCTGCTGGGCGGCAACAACGCCGGCTGGCGTACAGACCCGAAACTGACGGGTAAAGCCGGCTGCGTCGGCGACATCGGCACGCACGCCTGGCATTTGAGCGAATACGTTTCCGGGCAGAAAGTAACCGAACTTTGTGCCGAACTGACCACTTTCGCCACCGGACGTCCGGTCGACGACGACAGCGTTGCCTTCCTGCATTATGACGGCGGTCTGAAAGGCGTATTGACGGCTTCTCAGGTAGCCATCGGCGAAGCAAACAACATCAACATCCGCATCTACGGCGAAAAGGGCGCGTTCGAATGGCGCCAGATGGATCCCAACCGCTTGATCCTGAAATGGGGAAACCGTCCGGAAGAAACCATTCACATCGGCAGCAATACGTTCCTGGGCGATGCCGCCCTGTGGGATGTACGCACGCCGGCCGGGCACCCGGAAGGATTTATCGAAGCCTTTGCCAATATCTACCGCAATTTTGCCCTGACCGTCAGGGCGAAATGGAACGGGGAAACGCCTACCGAAGACATGCTTGATTTCCCGACGGTCTACGACGGCGTGCGCGGCATGCAGTTCATCGAAACGATGGTTCAGGCAGGATGGAGCGACGATAAAAAATGGCAAACGTGGATTGAATGATCCCCTGACGTAACCGACATGTAAATTCGGCAATAAGAGTATTTTTTCATTTTCTCCGTCAAAATACGGTTCGGAATAAAAAAAGGCGTACTTTAATTGCCGAATTTTCGGAATGAATAAATTTTGTATGCGAAACAGATCATATTCACACACACAAAGCCCTAAGAAAAAACGAAATATATTCATTTTTGTGGCGGGCTTCCTGACAGGGACAATTGCATTCGTCTCCCTGTATCAGGTCACTGTTTATTTTTCTACCGACGAATCGTGTATGATGTGTCACGTCCATCCGCATGTGGAAGGCAGTTGGAAACTGTCCAAACACGTGAACAATTCGAGCGGCACGAAAGTCCATTGCGTGGACTGCCACCTGCCGCCAAAAAACCAGACCGTGAACCACTACATGGCCAAAGCCAGTCTGGGCTTCAAAGATGTATGGAGCTTCCTCACAAAAGACAGCGCCGATTTCGGATGGGATACAAAATCCGAACTGGAACACGCCGTGAAATACATCCCCAACGAATCGTGCAAGGAATGCCACACAAACCTGTTCCCTGCAGGCGTGACGGACGACGCCATCACCGCTCACCTCTATTATGAAGAAAACGAAAAGAAACTGGACCTGCAATGCATCAGCTGCCATCTGGACGCCGGACATTACAATCCGAACTACGTGCACGGCAAGATGACGGGAATCCCCGGATTGAACGAAAATGCGAATGCAGGCGTGCTCTTCGACACGGCCACCGAAATAACCGCGTTTGCCGACTATACCGAACAGATACCGGGCACGTCCACCTCGTTCAAAATGATCGCCATCCCGGGCGGCACGTTCCGCATGGGCAGTCCGGAAAAGGAACCGTTCCGCAGAGAAGACGAGTCACCTGTACGCGAAGTAACTCTCAGCCCGTTCTTTATGGCCGAAGTAGAAGCGACGTGGGCGCAATACATGACTTTCTACGCCAACACGATGAGCGAAGGCCGCACGCCACCCGAACAGGTATATGCAAACAACAGTAATCCGAATGTAGACGCCATTTCCGGCCCGACGCCGCCGTTCGGCTTCCCCGACCAGGGCTGGGGCTTCGGCGAACGGCCTGCCATCACGATGACGCACTACGCCGCCGAAACATTCTGCCAGTGGCTGTCGAAAAAAACCGGTAAAAAATACCGCCTGCCCACCGAAGCCGAGTGGGAATACGCCGCGCGTGGCGGAACGGAAACACCCTACTTCTTTTCCGGCAGTCCGAAAGATTTCTCCGACCAGGGATTCTGGCGCAAGTTCTTCGACGCAAAAACCGACAGCATCAGCACATACGTGATCTACGCCAAAAACAGCCAGAACAAAACGCAAACCCCGGACGCAGTAAAACCCAATCCATTAGGACTGAAAAACATGCTGGGTAACGTGATGGAATACTGCGCCGACAGATACGACCCGCAGGCATATACCAAAGGCGGTGCGGAGGCAAATCCGATCGTGACCGAAGGCGAAGAATGGGTCGTACGCGGCGGAAACTATACCTCCGACGCGGCCGACGTCCGCGCGGCCGCACGCGACTGCAGCCATCATGAAGCCTGGCTGAAAACCGACCCGCAACAGCCAAAAAGCATTTGGTGGTACTCCGACATACGGAGTATCGGATTCCGCGTCGTATGTGAACCCGACGAATCGATTCAAGCAAAATAACAATTATTCATTTTAAAATTCAATGATCATGAAGAAAGAAAGTATTAACAGAAGAACTTTTTTGAAAAGCACGGCAATGGCAGGCGCATTGGGTGCTATGGGTACGGGAAGCGCTGCCGTATTCACCTCGTGTAACGGCGCGGGCGCCGGCGCAGCTGCCAACGTCCCGCTTAAAGAACCGGGCACGTACTACATCCCCAATCTGGTAGATTTGGCTACCGACGGCAAAGAACTGAAAGCCGGTGTGATCGGTTGCGGCGGACGCGGATCCGGTGCGGCCATTAATTTCTTGAATGCTGCCAACGGCGTGACAATCACCGCTCTGGGCGACACGTTTAAAGACCGTGTAGACGAATTGGCTGCAAAATTGAAAGAAGAAAAGAGCATCGACGTGCCGGCCGACAAACGCTTTACCGGGCTGGATGCCTACAAACAGGTGATCGACAGCGGAGTAGATATAGTTATCGTTGCTACGCCTCCCAATTTCCGTCCGATTCATTTCCAGTACGCAGTAGAAAAAGGCAAACATGCCTTCCTCGAAAAACCACTCTGCGTAGACCCCGTAGGCTATCGCTCCATCATCGCTACAGCCCGGCAGGCTGTCACAAAGAACCTGTGCGTCGTAACCGGTACGCAGCGCCATCACCAGCGCAGCTACGTGGCATCCTACAAACAGATCATGAACGGCGCCATCGGCGAAATCACCGGCGGTACGATGTACTGGAACGGTGGCATGCTGTGGTACAGAGAACGTCAATCCGGATGGTCGGATTGCGAATGGATGATTCGCGACTGGGTGAACTGGACTTGGCTGTCGGGCGACCACATTGTCGAGCAGCACGTACACAATCTGGACGTACTGACCTGGTTTACCGGTCTGAAACCGGTGAGCGCCGTAGGTTTCGGCTCGCGCCAGCGCCGCGTCACCGGCGACCAGTTCGACAATTTCAGCGTTGACTTCGAGATGGAAAACGGCATCCACATACACAGCATGTGCCGCCAGATCGCCGAAACGGTCAGCAACGTCAGCGAATTTCTGCAGGGTACGAAAGGCTCGTGGTCGACTAACAACGGACACGTCATTAAAGACCTGAAAGGCAATGTTATCTGGCAATACGACAGCGAAGCCGAAAAAGCCGAATACAAGCAAACAGACCCGTATACGCTGGAACATGTGAACTGGATCAACCACATCCGCGGCGGTGAACAGATCGAACAAGCCTCCGAAACGGCCGTAGCCAACATGGCCGCCATCATGGGACGCCAATCGGCCTATACCGGACAAAAAGTGACATGGGACGAAATGACGGCTTCTACGCTCGACCTGTATCCGAAAGACATCGACCTTGTAAAGAAGATGAGCATCAGCGGATACGGCACCGACAAAGAATTTAAGCTGCCGGATTATATCCACATCCCGGGCAAACCGCAAGGCAAACAAACACGTTAAGACCATGACGCTGGACAGGAGAAACTTTTTAAGGGCCGCCGCCGCAACAGTCGGCGGCGCCGCCTTGTCCGCCTGCAGCGGAGGCAAGGAAAAAACCGGTTGCTGCGCAAGCGACGGTGGCGCCTGCTGCAAAAGCAAAGATCTGACACTGAACATCTCCTTTCAGGAGGGAACACCTCCCGGTGCCAACCTGGGCGAGAAATTCGACTTCATGGAGAACCTGAACATCACCGGTTTCGAACCGGGCGGAAGAGGACTTGCCGGCCGCGTAAAAGAAATCAGGGATGCGCTGAACGGACGCAATATCAAAGTCAGCGCCATCTGCGCCGGATTTTCAGGATTCATCCTTTCGGAAGAAGAAAAAGTACGTCGGGAATGTATTGACACGATGCACGAAATCATCACGGCCGCAGGCGAACTCGGTTCGACGGGCGTCATCATCGTGCCCGCTTTCAACAGCCAGACGCCGGTGAAACCGCACACGCAGGCCACGCGCGACTTCCTCTGCGAACAGTTCGATGCATTCGGCACCTTTGCTACACAACACAATACGACAGTCATCCTCGAACCGCTCAACCGCAAGGAAGCATTCTATCTGCGTCTGGTAGCCGATGCCGCATCCATCTGCCGCGACATCAACAATCCGGGCGTCAAATGTCTGGGCGATTTCTGGCACATGACGTGGGAAGAAACATCCGATCTGGGCGCATTCATTTCGGCAGGCGAATATCTGCAGCACGTCCACATCGCCAGCCGCAAACGGCGCTCCATGCCAGGTGAAGACGGCGATGCCGACAATTATGTAGACGGATTCAAAGGGCTGAAAATGATAAACTACGACAAATACGTCAGTTTCGAATGCGGCTGTCAGAACGAAGACCGTGCCGCCACAGTCACCGCCGCCGTCAAGCTGATGCGCGACCAGTGGGAACAGGCGTAAATTTCACGATACATGGACCGTATCGTCGAAATAGCCAATTTCAAACAGACCGACAAAGCCGAGATGCTCGCTTCGCTGCTCAGAGCGGAAGGCATCTCGTGCTATGTACGTAATGTGATAAGCAGCAACGTCTTTGGCGGTGGTGTAGACATCGGCGTCAAAGTCGAGTTGCTGGAAAACGACATGCCCCGCGCACTCGAAATCATGAAAGCATACGAATATCCCCTGCCCGACGAATTGCTGCTGACCGAATATCAGGGCGACGATACGAAACTCGCCGACCGGATGCCTTTCCTGCGCCGGTTCGCATTCGAAACACAAATAACCATAATCATCGTACTGACACTCGGACTGCTCGCACTGATGATCTATCTCGCATCCATTCTATCCTCCCATGGCACGGCGTAAAATCACGAACTCGCAAGCCATTTGCATCATACTGCTCTGGGGCATACTGTGCTACCTGCTTTTGACATACGGCGGTCCGGTTGATGCCTACACGATCTTTATCCTGATTGCCTCGGGCATCGTCGTCTTCGTTCCCCTCTACAAAAACCGAAGACGTCCGGGCGGAGGCGGGCGCAAGTGATAAACGGATCTCGTCGATAAGAGGCTCATTTATTTCGATTATATAAGTTTTTCAGTTTGCATGCTGTTTTTCTAATGAAAACACTTATCTTTGCAGAAATTATTCATAAAACATCATGTTACTTGAATTTAAAGTATCCAATTGTCGGTCTATTGGGGACGAGCAGGTGATTAGTTTGATTCCTGCTCTAAAGCAAAAAGACCATGCGCAGAATATTATACGGCACAACAGGTATAATGCATTGAATGCGATTGCTCTGTATGGTGCAAATGCAAGCGGAAAGTCAAATATCCTCAAAGCTATGAGTTTATTGGATAAAATAATCCACATATCCGCCCGAACTGCATCCACGACAAAACTGCCATACGACCCGTTCCTTTTACGTGAAGATTGGATTAATAAGCCTACAACGTTTGAAATTATGTTTGTCGTTGGTGAAAATCGTTATCGCTATGGTTTTGCTTTCAATGCAGATGAAATTCAAAAAGAGTGGCTGTTTCGCAAAAGGACTGGTAGAGAAGTTAATTTATTTGTGCGAGAAGGTGACACTATTGATGTAGCTTCGGGTTATAACGGAACAAATAAACTCATTGACGCTGCTATCGAAGCCACAAGAACAAATGCGTTGTTTCTTTCTACTTGCGATATATTAAATATCGAAGAAGCCAAAGCTATTATGAAATGGTTTAGAAACTTCAATATGGTTGATGGCCTAAATGCTGATAAGAGCTTTGGAACTGTTGAACTTTGGGATAATTATGAATTGCGAGAAAAAATAAAGGAATATATGTCCTCTCTTTGCTTGGGTATTGTAGATATTGATGTTGAAAAAAAAGTAGAAGAAGTAAATTCCAATGTACAGAAGCAAAGTATCAAAGTATCGTCAAAACACCAACTATATAGCTCTTCTACAATTTCTACCGATAATCTGTTGTCGTGGAATTTTCTCGAAAAAGAATCAGCAGGAACGAAACAGGCATTTCATTTGAGCGGCAATATTTTATGGGCATTGGCAAATGGGGGAGTGTTGATTATTGATGAAATAGAAGCAAAATTACACCCGATTATGACGCTAAACACAATTGAATTGTTTTTGAATAAACAAAGCAATCCCAATAATGCGCAACTAATTTTTGCCACGCATGACACTAATTTATTAAGTTATGCCAAACTTCGCCGCGACCAAATCTATTTTGCCGAAAAAAACAAATGGGAAAGTACAGAAGTTTTTTCTCTTGCCGATTTCGTGTACTTTGGAGAAAAATACGGCGAATTTGTATCTGAAAAAGAACGACCGGATACGGATAAAGAAAAACGTTATATTGAGGGTAGATATGGGGCCGTACCTGTTTTGGGCGATTTTCAAAACTTTATTCGTAAAATACAATGGCAAAAAGAGGAAAAGTAAAGCATTTGGCGATACGCGATACGGAAGAACGTGTTATTAAGAGGCGAAAATATCCTCACTTGTTTCTCATTGTATGCGAAGACGAAAATACAGAACCGTATTACTTTAGTAAATTTAAAGAAGAATTTGACAAAATATCCGGTGAAACCGTTTTTCTTCGTTTTGTTGGGACTGGTAGAAGTTCAAAAGGAGTTGTTGAACAGGCAATTATTAAAAAACAGGAATTGTTTGAAGAAGCAAATAAAACAGTTGATGAAGTTTGGGCAGTATTTGATAAAGATGATGCGAACAAGTCGGATGGGAACAGGCAACGATTTAGTGATGCCTTTGAAGTCGCAAAAGAAAACGCTATCAAGGTAGCATACAGTAATGAAGTCTTTGAATTGTGGCTGCTTTTACATTTTGTTGATATTGATTCAAATACACCCATTTCAAGACAAGATATTTACTCCAGATTAGAAACAAATATCAACAAAGGCAGAACTGATGCAACACAAATCAGATATAATCATAAACGTGTTGATACGGACATTATTGATCTTATTTTGAACTCCGGAAATGAGAATGAAGCTATAAAGCGGGCAAAGCATTTAGACAATGAACACAAAAAAAAGGGGACTCAGCCGATTGATGCGAATCCAAATACCAAAGTATATTCGTTAGTTGAACAATTACGGGAATTGCAATCATGGTATTCCAGAATCCCATAATCATCGCATACTGAAAATCCCCTGATTGATCTGAAAATTGGGAAAAGAATTATTTTTCCCTAAAATATCCCTCCTGTTTGCCCCCGAGAAAAATAATTAGCTACATTTGCAAAAAAAAAGGTGAAGCATGTAACAAAACAGAAAAAATAACGTCATATAGATATGAATATAATTGAACAGGATGAATATGGAAAAAAATCAACGTCTACAACCGTAAAACATGTGGATCACATATAATAAATTAAAATTACACAGATGATTATTCAACTGAAGGACATAAACAAGACGTACTACAACGGCGCTCCGCTGCACGTGCTCAAAGGCATCGACCTCGATATCGAAGAAGGAGAGATGGTAGCCATCATGGGCGCTTCGGGGTCCGGCAAAAGTACGTTACTGAATATACTCGGCATTCTGGATACGTATGATACGGGTACGTACCAGCTTGGCGAACAGTTGATTTGGGAACTGAACGAATCGCGCGCCGCCGAACTGCGCAACCGCATGATAGGCTTCGTTTTCCAGTCGTTCAACCTGATTTCGTTCAAGAACGCGATGGAGAACGTGGCCCTGCCGCTCTATTATCAGGGCATTTCGCGAAAGAAGCGCAATGCCATGGCAATGGAATATCTCGACCGCGTCGGGCTGAAGGACTGGGCCGACCATCTGCCGAGCGAACTGTCGGGTGGACAGAAACAGCGCGTAGCCATCGCCCGCGCGCTGATTGCGCAGCCGAAAATCGTCCTCGCCGACGAGCCGACAGGCGCGCTGGACAGCGTCACGACGGACGAAGTGATGCAACTCCTCCGCGAAGTAAACCGCGAAGGCATGACGATGATCATCGTCACGCACGAACAGTCCGTAGCCGGCATCACCGACCGCATCATCCGTCTCAAGGACGGCATTATCGAACGCATCGAAAAAGTAGCACGCCATGTTTGATTTCGACAGCCTGCGCGAGATCGGAAGTACGATGAAGAAGAACAAACTCCGTACCTTCCTGACCGGCTTCTCCGTAGCATGGGGCATCTTCATGCTCATCGTTCTGCTGGCGGCCGGCAACGGCCTGCGCAACGGCATCGCTTCCACCTTCGACAACTGGTCCGTCAATATGGTCGAAATCTGGCCCCGCTATACAACGCGGCCATACGACGGCCTGCCTTCCAACAGACGCATACGGTTTACGCGCGAAGATGTGGACTTCGTAAAGCGCAACATACCCGAAGTAGACTTGATTTCGCCCCTCAACGACCGCAACGATACGCTCACCTACGGATACGAATTTCTAACGGGCCGTGTCCTCTCTGTCTATCCCGACTATGCTTCCATTCAGTACCTGCCCGTACCGCCCGGAAAAGGACGCTTCATTAACGGCCTCGACCTCAAGGAACGGCGCAAAGTAGTGGTGCTCAGTCCGCGCATGGCCGAAATCCTGTTTCGAGACTCCATCGAACCTTTGGGAAAGCATATCAAAATCGGTAGCCTCATGTTTCAGGTGGTGGGCATATACAAAGACGACAATACGAACGATACGCCTCCGGCCTATATCCCCTTCTCTACAGGCGAAATGCTGTTCGAAGGCGGCTACCATGTCGGAGATATTGTTTTTACGATACAGGGCGTCGACACGGAATCCGCATCGGAAGCCTTCGAAAATCGACTCAGGGTGCGCCTTGCACAACGCCATCGCTTCGACCCCGAAGACATGAACCCCATAGGCATGTACAACATGGGCAATCAGTTTCGCATGTGGCAGGGAATGAACAACGGCATCGCCCTGTTTATCTGGATTATCGGTATAGGCACGCTGATGGCCGGCATCGTGGGCGTGAGCAATATCATGCTGATCACGGTACGCGAACGGACGCGCGAATTCGGTATCCGCAAGGCGCTCGGCGCCAAACCCTCGTCCATACTCAAACTGATCATCGTCGAATCGGTGCTGGTCACGGCCGTATTCGGCTACATCGGGATGGTGTCGGGCATCGGACTGACGGAA
>JAIRYD010000054.1 GCA_031267935.1 Tannerella sp. | reverse complement strand
CGTTTTGCAAAAGATTTTTTTCATTGCGCTGTTTTTATTTTGCGTGAAATATGGCATATCATCATCCTCCGTTTATACTGCACGCGGCATCGTTCATAATTCATAATTCATAATTCATGTTACGCCTCTACTGCACCGGACACCGGCAAGACGGCATGCCCGAAGGGCGTTATTTTCATAACCGCAGGTAAGCAAAGTGCAGCCTGCGGAAGGTATGGCAACCTGTGGTTCGCTGCCTGATCAGGCAGGACATCGCTGTCGATACGAAAACTGTCCTGTCTTTCAGACAGCAACAGTATGTGCAGATCTTTCGCCGCAGGTAGCCGACCTGCGGTTATGAAAATCATATCCTTCGGACTTGGGTTTTCCGGCATGAAATTTGTTGCAGTGCGTAACATCAATTCATAATTCATCGTTCATCGTTTATAGTTCATCGTTCATAGTTAAACTTACGGTTTCATTCCACGTGAAAGATAATAAGTCATGGCATTGGCGAAAGATTTTCCCATCGCACGTGCCAGGCGCCGTTGGCGGGAAATCCCGGCGTCGGCAGACTGTTCCCGTCCCATCCGGCGCACATCATGGCGACGGCGGTGAGCAGTCCGCCGTTTCCCGGCAGATAGATACGCAGCCGTTCGTCCTGGTAATTGTGTCCGTTCGGGAGGTACGTATTGGTTCGCTTGTCCATGAGCAGGGCGTCCACGGCCTTTTCAGGCTCGCCGAGGCGTGCGGCGCACATGGCGGTAGTCGGGTAGTCCCATCCCCAGGTATGATCCCAGTTCCAGTTGTCCCAGACCCAGTCGAACGTGCGGCGCATGACGTCCGGGTTCAGCAGCGGCGACTGCGGGAGGATGCCCACCGCGCCGAGCACAATCATGTGGTCGGACGTGAAACGCCGTTCCTGATAGGTTTGCGGCGCGGATTCGGCGGCCAGATACAGCCCGTCCTTTTCGGCGAGCGGCGAGAGGCGGCGCACGATGTCGTCCCATTTCGCATCGCGGTCCATTCCCGCACGCTCGCGCCACTGCTGGGCAAGAGAGAGCGCAAAGCGCCAGTATGACAGTTCGAAAGGCGGGTTAACGGTCTCGTCGGCCCGCAGGGTTTCCTGCGCGGGGATGCAGCCTTTCAGGACATAGCGGTTGCCGGCTTCGTCGAGCGTGGCGAAAGAGGCCATGAAGGCGGCGCTTTCCAGGACGAGATGCAGATAGCGGTCGAGCGTCTCGCGCGTCGGTTCCCGGCGGTATATCAGCTCGGCCAGGTAGATGTAGTGCGGCTGCTGCCAGATGAGAAACGAGCCGACGGACGAGGGCGCTTCGAGTCCCGACGGGTCGGTCATCTTCATCCACCGGATGCCCTCGAATTGCTGCCGGGCGGCAATCTCGCGGGCGACGGGTTCAACCGTTCCGTACCATTCCAGACTCGGTTTGAGCATTTCCGCCCGGTTCCACAGGGCGAAGTGCACCTGATGCCACCAGTGCATCTCAAGATGGAACTTTCCGAACCAGCTGTTGTACGTCAGTCCCGTTTCCTGCGGCGGTTCGGGCGCCGCACTCTGGATGGCGGTCAGGTATTGCGAGAGCACGACGCGGCGTTCCAGTTCGCGGGCGCGATTGTCGGTGCAGCGCGAGAAGTCGACGGCGCCGCCCTCTTCCCAGAACCGGCGCCAGTGCGTCTGCGCCCGCGCGGCGACGGCGGCGAATGTTTCCGCTTCGGGAAAGTCGTTTGCCGGGGCGAAGTCGACCGTAAACGAAAGCGCGTCCGACGACGTTTCCAGCACGAAACAGTGCGGCGCTTTTTCCCGGAGCGCGGCCTGTCCTTCCCACGTTATTTTCACGAAGTATGTCGTCGTGTCGATCGTGCGTACGAGCAGCGCAAAGCGTTCGCCCTGTGCGGCGACGGTCGTGCGGTGACGGTCGGGGCTGTTCCAGTCGCAGGCATCGTCCGTATGTTGTCCGGTAGGGTAGGGGAAACGGAGTTTTACGCCCGCCCGCTGTTTGCGAAGAAGGGGCGAGACGATGCGCGCGGCCAGCCGGTCGGCCGAGGGATCGCACGCGGTGACGACCTCCGTCCGTTCGCCGTCGAGCGTGAACGCGCTGCGGATTTGTCCGTTCCACATGTCCAGCGTCTGGTCGACGTCCGACAGGTCTTCGGGCGCCACTTCGCCGCCGTCGGCGTGCAGCAGCTCCAGCCCGACGGCGCCCAGATGCAGGCGGTGCGGATTGGCGCGGAAATAGTTGACCGCCTCCAGTTGCCGCATGAAACGCGCCCGGTCGGCATTTTCCGGTGACATGCGCGGCTGCACGGCGTACAGTTCGGGATGCCCGTGCCCGAAATCATAGCTTTCGAGCGTTTCCTCAAACCGGTATTCCCGTTCGTTCGGGAAACTGTGCCAGCCCCAGTGCGACTGCGTCCCCAGCGGCACGCCGGCGGCATAGCGTTCGGGGAAGGTCTGCAGACCGGTCGCGTCGACCGTGACGGCAAAGCCGCCGTTGCCCACCGAGAGCGAGGCCAGCGTGTCGAAACGCGTCACGGACGGGTTGTGGCGCGTCACGAGCGCCTCGCGGTCGATTTTCTCCTCCCGCGTCCCGCAGGAGGCAAGCGAAAACAGGAGAAGGATGATGCTTAGGCGCTGTCTAAAAATAACCATGCCGTTTTCTTTCACATTCCGTCCCTGACGGGACGGGTGACCGGGGGTGCAACGGTCGATTCTACCGACATTCCGTCCGCTCACGGGACGGGAAACATGCGAGCCTTGTCCCGTGAGGGACAATATGTCGGTAGAAAACGCAACCTCTCTCTCACGCCCCGTCCCGGACGGGACGGAATATGTGCGGGCGACAGCCGGCAATGTGTCATTTATTTTCGGACAACTCCTTAACGCGTTTATTTTCATGGGTGTTTTTATGTTTGTGAATATGCGCGTGCAAAAATAGAATTTTTGTATGGGAAAACACAAGAAAACGGGATATTTTTTTGGGAGGAGCATATTTTCAATTTTTTTAATTCCACGAGCCGATTCCTATCTTCGACGAAAAGTAAATTCCGGAGGTACGGGTACCTTCAGGCGAATCCAGTCGGGAGTGATTTTCAGCAGCGCATCCGGTACGGCGCCATCCCATCCCTGAATAACGCCTTGCCATTTTCCGCCGGCATTCTTCCATAAAGCCAGGTCGGTACGTTCATTCAACCGTATTTCCAAATCTCCGGTACGGAACAACTGCAGTCCTCCCGCGGCCAGCGCTTCAAGATTTCCGTCTTCGTCCAGACGGACGGAAGCGACGCCGACGGCATCCACAAACACGTCATAACCGTTTACCTTGAACGCTGTCTGTATCGTATCTCCGCTTATGTTTTCCGTTCCGGCAACATGGATTATTGTGCCGTCAATCATGCGGCTGAATCCGGTTGTGGGCGGCGCATAGGATACATGCTCGAAATCGCGCAGCTGGAAAAAGGTATTGTCCAGAATCCCTGTTGCCGGCGTTTGTTTCGGGATCTGTTTCCCGGCAAGCGTGCGGCAGACCTGTGCGAAGGCATCCGGCACGTCATTTGCACGCGTCATGGATGCAGGCAGCAGTTGATTGCCATTGAGCGTTTTTCCGTCGAAATCTTCCGTCCATTCGCCCACGCGAAACAGGGCCGTATTTCCCCGGGTCGCTTTACTGAAAAAGTCGGCAAGCGGCGCATTTTCAAATTCCGGATGATAGAGCACAACGGCGGCATAGGCCTGTTTTCCGTACCAAACCGTCCCATTCCCGTCGACCGTCAGGCTGCCGTTCATGATTTCCGTCGTTGGAATCAGGTCGGCCGGATAACCGGCATGCCACAGGCTGTCTGCGAGCGCCATGCCGACATCGTCGTAGTACGGTCCGGCCCAGTTCATGGCGGCATGGTGTCCGAAGATGACCGCTACCGGACAATCGACAGGTGTTTCACTCACGAAATTAAGGAGCCGGATGCGACATTCGGCCCGCATCACGTCAGGGTGGAAAATAGACTGGTATGGCAAATAATCGATTCGCCCTCCGCCAAGCGCCGAACTCCACATCTGCGGTACCATATCCATTTTGTAGTACATATTATACCATATCGGACTGCCCCATTTTTTGCACAGCGCGGTACGTACGGCGTATGGCGCCACTTCGTCCGTCTGCGCCCAGTCGCGCTTGGCCGTCCACCAGTCGAGACCGTTTTTCAGAAATTCGCATTTGTCCGGATAGGGCCACCAGGTGGCATGCACGGTCACGGCGGCATCGTCTCCGAAAACAGCTTTCACCGTGTTGTAGAAATCCTCTTCCAGCGCGGTATGCCGCAGGCGCGACATTTCCATAAACCGGTTGACTGCGGCTTTCCGTTCGGATTCCCGGTTTTGTTCGCCAACAGCCATCAGCAGGCAGTCGGCCAGCAAGTCTCTCCCGGTGTCTCCGGCGTATGCCTTAGCCCGGTGTTCCGAATACCAGAAGTCATGCAGCCCCTCCCTGAAAAAACGCGGATAGTAAGGCGGGAACCCCCATTCGTCCTTGCAGACGCCAATTAAGGGCACATCCCTGTACTGTTCGATAATCTGACGTTGAAACTCCATCAGGTGAGGCCCGAAAATATCAGGATACAGATGAGTAAATGCCACAAGTACGGACGCATGCGTGAAATCCGCCTGCGCAGGGACTTTTATGCTGACGGAGTCGGCCGTAGCGTATACGACTTCACAATTACCGGTAATATCCTTGAGCGTTTCGGAGATGATGCCCGCTTCAGCCTTTTTATATGCGTAAACTCTCAGCAGGTTTCCTTCGAGCGGAATGTGATGCGTCAGCGCTCCTCCCGAATAATGGTCGTTCAGGTCAATGCTGTGAATGATGACCTCCGTTGCACCGGCATCCTGCAATCCGGTTTCTTTAAGGCGCAACATCTGCTGCAACTCGCCCGGATATTTATTTTTATAAGCCCGGCGTGCATTCCGGATGTCCAGGTCGGGCACCAGCTGTACATTTTTTTGAACGGCATATTCGGCAACGCGTTTTACATAATCGTGTACAATCGTATCGACTACCTCGTAGTGCGGAAAACGCAGGAACGGAATCAGGAAATTATACGGCGTTTTTTCGTTCGCCTCGTCAATCATTTG
>JAIRYD010000223.1 GCA_031267935.1 Tannerella sp. | reverse complement strand
TTGCTCGAACAATTACCACCCTCAAAGTAAAGATGCCGCACAGTGGCAACACGTACACAAAGACCATGCTTGTCTCAACACGGCATAAGCTTATCGCAAAATTATTTGATGATGATTTCCGGGTGTCGCATTGACGAAGTCAGGAATCAGGATAAAATTCGTTCGTACCGGGTCCCGTGTTCGTCGATGACGTAACGCAGTGAACCGATGGCGATCAGGTCACTCAGGATGTTTTGCGCGGTGGAATGCCGGATATGCGCCAGTCGACAAAACCGCCGCAGGTGAATCGAAGGATGCGTATCGAGATAGCCGAACAGTTTTTCCACGGGACGGCTGAGTCGTAACAACGTACCGGCCGGATTGCCCTGCTTCGTCCACGACATGAGCAACACTTCGTCCGCCAGCTTGTTTTCGTCCGCTACGCGAATGTATGCCCGGTATCTGTCGTCCTTGTCCGGCGCCAGATACGGTTTGTCCGCACCCGGCGCCACGTATACTTCCAGCACGCTCTTGCCGTTCAAATCCCACCGTCTGGCCGAAAACGAAACGCACGGCGTCGTATGCCGATTCGCAGCCGCTTCGATCATATAATATTCTTCATCGCCCTGAATACCTGTGATATGCCCGTTATCCTTGACGCCAATCAGCAACCGTCCGCCGTCCGTATTGGCAAATGCGCTCAGCGTACGCGCAATCTTTTTGCAGTCGTTCACCTCGAACTTGAAGTCCAACTGCTGATGCTCGCCCTGCGCGATCAGTATCTCGATGGGATGCTTCTTTTTCAACATGCAATTTTTTTTGTTCAGTGTTCCACTGAGGCCGGTATTTAACTCGCTGTTTTATCTCCGACAAGAATGTTTATCCGATTTATGTCTGAAAATATCAGTAAAAAACAATGTTTTAAGAAGAGAGCGGAAAACGGGACTCGAACCCGCGACCTTGGCAAGGTTATGCGCTACCCACTGAGCTATTTCCGCATTTGTCAGCTTTTTGTATGCCGTTACACGATAATTATGCCTGGCGTAAAATAATATTTGCGCTCAATCCCTGTTTTTATCAATCATGCAGGCGACCATTGCATCTCCCGTCACGTTCACACTGGTGCGAAGCATGTCGAGCGGACGGTCTATCCCGATAATCAGCGCAAGCCCTTCGGGCGGAATGCCGATAGAAGTAAGCACCATAGCCAGAATTACATACGTGCCTCCGGGGATGCCGGGCGTACCGATGGACGACAGGATAGTCATAAACAGCACCACCACTAATTGCCATAGCGACAGATCGATACCCAGCACCTGCGCAATAAAGACAATGGCCACCGCCTGATAACATGCCGTGCCGTCCATATTGACCGTCACGCCGATGGGCAGCACGAACTCGGCCACTTCTTCCGATACTTCGAGGTCTTTCGTGACGGCTTTCATCGTCACGGGCAGCGTAGCCGCACTGCTGCTCGTGGTGAATGCAAACAGTTGAACGGGATATAACGCCCTGAGGAACCGACTTACTTTTGTCTTGCGTGCAAAGAAATGGATCACAAACGGATAAATGACATACATGATAACCAGCAGGCCGATAATCACCGTCAGCGCATATACGCCCAATGCACTGAACATGCTCACATCGCCCTTGAAATCAACAATCAGCCCCGCCATCAGGGCGACCACGCCGACCGGCGTCGTTTTGATGATGAAATCCACCATCTTGAGGATGATCTTTTCCACCGCGTCGAACCAGTCGACCACCGGCTTCATCCTGTCTACCGGCAACAGCAGGATACACATTGCAAAAAAGACGGCAAAAAAGATGACCTGTAACACGTTGGCATTGCTGCTTGCCGCGCTGACGATGTTGTTCGGGACGATATCGTTCAGAAAATTCAGCGGCCCCTGTTCGATATTCTGTTCTGCCGCAAGCGCTTTTTCCTCGATGTTTACCTGATACTGTTTCTGAATGTCTTCGACTATCTCCTGCTGTACCAGCGAGCCGGGCTTAATCGTGACGGCCAGCGTGATACCGAATGCCGCCGACATCGCAATGAACAGCAGATAGAGCATCATCATCTTCCCGCCCAGACGCGAGAACTTGTGAATGTCCTTCAACCCGGTGATACCCTTGACCAGCGTCACGAAAATGAGCGGAATGGCGATCAGTTGCAGCAGACGGATGAATGTTTGTCCCCACGGTACAATCCAGTCGCTTACAAATTTCCCGGCATCGACCGCCACGGCGATGATGCCAACGGCTACTCCCAACACCATTCCCAGCACGATCTGTACGTAAAGGGGTAAAGACAAACGTTTTTTATTCGGTTTCATACATTATAATAACAGGTAATATACACTTCTTTTCAGGTATTTTTCAGAAAAGACTGACAAATATACAATAAATATTTCGAATTGCACGAAAGAGGGCAAAAATAATTCATCATTTTAGGGCTCGTCCGAAAAGAAAGCTTTCGGCAGCGGGCGGCAGTTGTATTGCGAAGCCATGATTTCGCCGTAGGCGCCGGCCGAACGCAGCGCGAGCAGGTCGTGGCGACGTACTTCGGTCAAACGGACGTCCTGCCCGAAGACGTCGGACGACTCGCAGATGGGGCCGACCACGTCGTAAGTCTGCGTGTCGCCGTCGCTCGTGAGGTTTTCGATGTGGTGGTATGCGCCGTACATTGCAGGGCGTATCAGGTCGGTGAAGCCTGCATCGAGGACGGCAAATTTGCGCGATTCGCCTTCCTTCATGTAGAGCGCTTTTGAAATCAGCGCGCCACACTGAGCGACGACCGCGCGTCCCAGTTCGAAGTGCACCTGCTGTCCGGGACGCTGCCTGACCAGCTGGTGGAAGGTGGCGAAATAGTTTTCGAAGTCGGGCACCGGATGTTCGTCCGGCTGCTGATAGTCGATGCCAAGCCCGCCGCCGAAGTTGAGGTTTTCGACCGTCAGTCCGCGCGCTTCGATTTCGTCCTGAAGGGCATTGGCGCGGATGCACAGGTCGCCGAAGACATACAGGTCGGTGATTTGCGAACCGATGTGGAAGTGAATGCCGGTGAAGCGGACGTGGCGCATTGCGCCGAGCGCGTCGAGCACGCCGGGCAGCAGACTCGTGTTGATGCCGAATTTGTTTTCGCGCCTGCCGGTGGTGATTTTTTCATGCGTATGCGCATCCACGTCGGGGTTGATGCGCAGGGCTGCGGATGCCGTTTTCCCTTTGGCGGCGGCAAGTGCGTCGAGCACGTGCAATTCGGCAAGCGATTCGACGTTGAAGCAGGCGATGTCGCGCTCCAGTCCGAGGTTGATTTCCCAGTCGGCCTTGCCTACGCCTGCAAAGACGATGCGGCCGGGAGCGAATCCTGCGTCGAGCGCAGCGCGTATTTCGCCGCCGCTCACGCAATCGGCGCCCATTCCCCGCCGGGCAATTTCGGCGAGGATGCGCGGATTGGCGTTGGCCTTGACGGCGTAATGCTGGTGATAGCCGTAGCGGTCGAGTTCGCGCTGAAGCGTGTCCAGCGTACGGTTGAGCAAGTCGAGATCGTAATAGTAGAATGGCGTGGGGAAGCCTTTCAGCGTTTCGACGGGGAAGTTTTCTGTCATCATGATTGTGTGTATTGTGAATCGTTAAATAAATGTTCGCTCAGCGCCTGCAAGGCTCTTTTTTTGTCGGTAGCCTTGATGAGCAGCGAGACGTTGTAGTTGCTTCCTCCATACGAAATCATGCGTACGGGGATGTCCTTGAGGGCATAAATGATTTTGGCCTCGAAGCCGACGTTGTCCCACTGCAGGTCGCCGACGACGCAGATGATGACCAGATCCTTGTCGACCGTCACCGTGCCGTATTTCTTCAGTTCGTTGACGATTTCTTCGAGATACTTGCAGTTGTCTATCGAGACCGAAACGCCGACTTCGGAGGTGGTCACCATGTCGATGGGCGTCTTGTGGTTTTCGAATATTTCGAACACCTTGCGCATGAATCCGGTGGCGAGCAGCATGCGTCCGCTCTTGATTTTGATGGAAGTGATATTGTCTTTGGCGGCTACGGCCTTGATTTTGCCTTTTTCGGTTTCGTTGGAGATGGTTGTGCCGGGTGCGGCGGGCTGCATGGTGTTGAGCAGCCGGACGGGGATATTGGCGAGTTTGGCGGGCAGGATGCAGGTGGGGTGCAGTATCTTGGCGCCGAAATAGGCCAGTTCGGCGGCTTCGTCGAAATGCAGGCGGCGCACCGGGGCGGTTTTTTCGACTACGCGGGGGTCGTTGTTGTGCATGCCGTCGATGTCCGTCCAGATTTGTATTTCGGAGGCATGTACGGCTGCTCCCGCGAGCGAGGCGGTGTAGTCGCTGCCTCCACGCTGGAGGTTGTCGACCTCGCCGCAGGCATTGCGGCAGATGAATCCCTGGGTGATATATATGTCTGCATCGGCGTTTTCTTCCAGCAGCGCCTGCAGATGCGTCCTGATATGTGTCGCGTCCGGTTCCGCGTTTTTGTCCGTGCGCATAAATTCGAGGGCGGGGAGCAGTGCGGATTTCACGCCCTGTTCGCGCAGGTAGAGGTGCATCATGCGGGTGGACAGGAGTTCGCCCTGCGCGAGAATCTGTTTTTCGTCGAAGAGGGTGAACGGGTCTTTCATGAGGGTACGGATGCTGTTGAAGTGATGCCTGACGGCGTCTTCCGCCTGCCGTACGTATTCGGCCGTGCCGTACAGTTCTCCGGCGATTTCAAGATATTTGTGTTCGAGTCGGTTTGTGACTTCGGTTGCGCCGTCGGGATTTTTCTTGTAGAGATAATCGGATATTTCTATCAGGGTATTGGTCGTTCCCGACATGGCCGACAATACCACGATTTTGGGTTTGCCGTCGCAGATCAGTCCGGCTACGTCTTTTATCCGTTGTGCCGACCCGACGGATGTGCCGCCGAATTTCAGTATTTTCATACGCTTTTGATTTCTGAATATATTATTATTATTGATGTATGATTTGCGGTGGCGGTTGTCAGACGTTTTTGAGTATTCCGTATTCGCATTTGATGATTCGCGCCGGGAAGCGTTCGACGATGGCATAGTTGTGTGTGGACATGATGACGGTTTTGCCGTCCTTGCAGATGTCGTGCAGCAGCTGTACGATCTGTTCGCTTGTTTCGGGATCGAGGTTGCCTGTCGGTTCGTCGGCCAGGATCAGTTTGGGATCGTTGAGCAGCGCGCGGGCGATGGCGATGCGCTGCTGTTCGCCGCCGGAGAGTTCGTGCGGCATCTTGTATCCCTTGTTGGGCATACCGACCTGGGTCATGACGTCTTCGATTCGTGTGGCGATGTCGTCTTTTTTTTTCCATCCGGTTGCACGCAGGACGAATTCGAGGTTTTTGTATACCGTCCGGTCTATCAGCAGTTGAAAGTCCTGAAAGACGACGCCCAGTTTGCGGCGCAGGTGGGGGATTTCCCGTCTTTTTATTTTGCGCAGGTCGTATCCCAGTACTCTGGCGGCGCCTTTGCGGATGGGGATTTCGCAATACAGCGATTTGAGCAGGCTGCTTTTTCCGGAGCCGACCCGTCCGATGACGTAGGCAAATTCGCCGTGCCGCATTGCGAGAGAGGCCTCGTGCAGGATGATGTTTTCTTCCAGACAGAGTTCCACGTTTTCCAGTTGAAGCAATAATTCATCTTCCATGCGCGCCGTGTTATTTATGTCTTTTCTTCAGTTCGCGGGCGAGGTCGTCGAGGCGGTAGCCCTTGCTGGTGAGCAGCACCGTCAGATGGTAGATCAGGTCGGACGCTTCGCTGATGAAGCGTTCGTCCGTTCCGTTCGTGGCTTCGATGACTGTTTCGACGGCTTCTTCGCCGACTTTCTGGGCCATGCGGTTCAGGCCTTCGCGGAAGAGGGAGGTGGTGTAGGAGTTTTCGGGCATTTCGCGGTGGCGGCGTTCGATGAAGTCCTGCAGGCGGGAAAGGAAGGACAGGCCTTCGTCGTTCGTTTCGCCGAAGCATGTGTCGGCGCCCGTGTGGCATACCGGGCCGTCGGGGTGCGCTTTTATCAGCAGCGTGTCGCGGTCGCAGTCGGTCAGTATTTCGGTTGCGTGCAGGAAGTTTCCGCTTGTTTCGCCTTTTGTCCAGAGGCGCTGCCGCGTACGGCTGAAGAACGTCACCCTGTTGGTGGCGACGGTTTGGCGGTAAGCCTCTTCGTTCATGAAGCCCAGCATCAGCACGCGGCCGGTGCGTGCGTCCTGCACGATGGCCGGTATCAGCCCGGCGTGCTTGTCAAAGTCCAAATTCATTTCCATTTTCATTTTCGATTCTGTTCCTTATATTCAAATCCGTATTTCAATTCCTCTCGACAGGAGTTCGCGCTTGAGTGCCGGTATTTTTATTTCTCCGAAATGGAATACGCTGGCGGCCAGTGCGGCGTCGGCTTTTCCGAGTGTGAAGGCGTCGTAGAAATGCGTGGCGGCGCCTGCACCGCCCGAGGCGATGACGGGGATATGGAGCCGTTCGGCGAGCAGGGCGAGGGCGTCGTTGGCATAGCCTTTTTTGACGCCGTCGTGCGTCATGCTGGTGAAGAGTATTTCGCCTGCGCCGCGCTGTTCCGCTTCTTGGGCCCAGTCGAACAGGTTCTGCCCCGCCGGGATGCGTCCTCCGTTCATGTAGCACTGCCAGTCGCCGGATTCCTGTCCGGCGTCGATGGCCACTACGCAGACCTGGCTGCCGAAGTGGCGTGCGATTCCGTCTATCAGGTCGTGGCGGCGCAGGGCGGCCGAATTGACGGATATCTTGTCGGCGCCTGCGTTCAGAAGCGTTTCGACGTCGGACAGTTCGCGGATGCCGCCGCCGACGGTGAAGGGGATGTGTATGTGCGCCGCGATGCGTTTGACGAGTGCCGTAAAGGTTTTGCGTCCTTCGTGCGAGGCTGTAATATCGAGATATACGAGTTCGTCGGCTCCCATCCGGCTGTATTCGGCGCCGAGCGCCACCGGGTCGCCGGCGTCGCGGAAGTTGACGAAGTTGATGCCTTTGACGGTCGTGCCGTTCCTGATGTCCAGACAGGGGATGATTCTTTTTGCCAGCATCGTGTGTTTCAGTTTTCGGGGATGTTCGTGAAGCGCATCAGGTCTTTGAGCCGTATCCGTCCTTCGTAGAGGGCTTTTCCGAAAATCACGGCGGGGATTCCGGCTGCATCGAGCTGTTCGATGTCGCCGATGCCGGCGATGCCGCCGCTGGCGATGAGGAATATGTCCGGCAGCGCCCGGCGTATTTCGCCGTAGAGTGCGGTGGCGGGTCCCCGGAGCATGCCGTCGCGGCCGATGTCGGTACAGATGACCGTGCGTATGCCGCGGCGAAAGGCGGAGGTGATGAAGGGCAGCAGCGCCTCGTCCGTCGTGTGCTGCCAGCCGTCGACGGCTATTTTCCCGTTTCTGGCGTCGGCGCCGAGGATGATCCGGTCGCTGCCGTAGCGGGCTATCCAGGCGTCGACCCGTTCCGGTTCGCGGACGGCGATGCTGCCTGCGGTGGCCATCTGCGCGCCACATTCGAAAGCGGTCGCGATGTCGCGGTCGTGCTTCAGTCCGCCTCCGAAATCGATGACGAGCGACGTGTGCGACGCCAGGTTTTCCAGCACGCGGCTGTTGACGATCCGTCCTTCGCGCGCGCCGTCGAGGTCGACCAGATGCAGACGGCGCATGCCGTGGTCTTCGAACGTGCGGGCGACGGTCAGCGGGTCTTCGCCGTATATTTTTTTCGTGCCGTAGTCGCCCTGCGTCAATCGTACGCACTTGCCGTCCATCAGGTCTATTGCGGGAATCAGTTCTATCATCGTCGGCTTTTACAGGTTCAGGAAGTTTGACAGGATGCGTTCGCCTGCCGCGCCGCTTTTTTCGGGGTGAAACTGCACGGCGTAGAAATTGTGCTTCTGCATGGCGGAAGCGAAGGGATGGATATAGTCCGTCGTGGCGGCGGTATCGTCCGTCGGAGGGACGTAGTAGCTGTGTACGAAATAGACGTACTGTCCTTCCGTCGAGGGGTCGAGCAGGCGGCTGCCGACGCCGGCGAGCGTGTTCCAGCCCATGTGGGGAATCTTGTCTTCGTGCCGCCGGGGGACGAAACGTTTCACCTGTGCATCGAAAATGCCGAGGCAGTCCGTCGCGCCTTCTTCCGAGTGCCGGCAGAGCAGCTGCATGCCGATACAGATTCCCAGCACGGGCTGCGTCAGGGAGCGGATCACGCCGTCCAGACGGTGTTCGCGCAGGTAGTGCATGGTGGTGCCGGCTTCTCCCTGTCCGGGAAAAATCACACGGTCGGCCCGGCGTATCGCGACGGGATCGTCCGTAATGACGGGCTCGATGTGCAGCCGCCTCAGCGCATAGTCTACCGAGCGGATATTGCCGGCGCCGTATTTGATGATTACCACATTCATCGCTGTTTCGTATTCGTTTCAGTGTGCAAAGGTAGGAATTTAATTCAAAATTCAAAATTCGGGATCGACTTCGACTTCGATGAACGTCATTAACTATGAACTATGAACGATGAACGATGAACGGGGGAGGCGGATCTCGCCTTTTCGGCCTGTACTTATGGCATTGCGGCAAGGCGCATGCGACGTCATTGCGAACGCGGTAGAGACGTTGCATGCAACGTC
>JAIRYD010000216.1 GCA_031267935.1 Tannerella sp. | reverse complement strand
GCTGCTTTCCGACCGGTTTCTTCCTTCGTGTAAATACGGTTGACCGTCCCGATTGCTTCGTTCCGTTCCCTGCCGCGACGGATGCGTCGCCGCGGGCGGGCAGTCCGTGTCGCCACGTCCTATTTCATCTTCAGCCTGAGTACCGTCACCGAATTGCCCGGAAAGGCATACGTCAGAGGGCGTTTGAACGAGAATTTTATCCTGTCTTCTTTCGGGACAATCGCATCGGGATCTTCGAGCGTGTTGCGGCCGTCGGGGAGCCCGGTTAGCTGTATCACTTCCACTTCGTTGCGGAAATTCCCGCCCGTCATGTCCAGCGCACACCATTCTTCGTGAAAGGTAGTGTTGACGACTTTGAGGATGACCGAATTGGTTTCCGCTTCGCGCGTGGCGACCGTCAGCAGCGACGGACACGATGGCACGACGGCGTCGATCAGCAGTTGTCCGTCGATAAGGCACCGTATCTGCTGGTCGTTGCAGATAATCTCCACCCGGCGCCATTCATTTGAGAAGTTCACCGGCACCGGTTCGGCAAGCGGACGCGACACGTCTCCTCCGCAATGATACAGCGTCGCTTTCCCTTCTCTGAAAGTCAGTGAGATATGATCGGCCAGTTCTTCCACCTGCCCGTTGTCGCGCACGTGTATTTCAATCATCCCGCCGGCCTGTACTTCCTTGATGTTTGCCGAGACGGTATAATTATATACCGTCGAATCGCCGAAAAGCATGTACCGGCGCAGCACGTCCGCCGGCTGACCTTTGGCGTCGCTGACCTGCCGCGTTTCGACGACCTTCTGCTGTTCTTCCTCGAAGTCGAACGCTTCGGGCAGCGGCAGCATCTCCTGTTCGTCCACCGCCGGCATCCTGCTCCATTTGAGGTTCGTGCGATTATCTTTCACGAAAGCCGTCCGCACGGGCATCCCGTTCCATGCAAGATCTTTCACGCCGAACTGGTAGTCGTACAATATGACAGAAGCGCCGCCCACCCGCACCAGCGGTTTGTTGTATGTCTTGACGACCGTCGCCAGCAATTCGTCGCCGCGGTTGCCGGCAAACATTTCCCATACGTGGCAAGACGGACTTTTGGCCATGCGCGAGGCGTCGAACAGAATTGCGGGCTTGCCGTACAGCGGATAGTCGGCGTGTCCCAGCAAAGGCGAATAGGCGATTCCTTTCACATTGGCAGGATTGCGCTCGACGCCGATCAGGAAGGCCGCTTCTCCGACCGCCCCCCTGAGCGTGCCTGCCTCGGGGGCATGCGATGCGCCGAATTCACCGATAAACTGCATGGGGGTCTGCAGCGTGACGCTTTGCAGGTCGAAGCAGTCGTGGTGACCGATCAGAAAATCGACACCCGTTCTGTAGTGCGTGTCCACCCATTCGCGGTCGAAATTCGTCACGCCTTCCAGCGTGTTGCATACCAGCGCAACGGCCGGATCGCTCACCGCCTCGCGCAACTGCCTGTAGAGGCGCAGATATTCCCGGCCCCGGTGTTCGCTGCCGATCTCGATCCTGCTCAGGTCGAACGGTCCGGCATGTCCGTGTGCACGGCGCAGTTGTCCGTACGCGGAGTCGGCCGGTTCGCGGGCGTAGGCCAGCGCCGTGCGGATCTGTTCCTCCCAATGTTCGACCGGCTGTTCCTGATAGCGCGTATGATAGCGCTGATTCAGCAGGCCGGCATTCGCCACGTACACGGGAGCCGCCTGCAGATCTTCGCACAGCTGCAGATATTCGTGAAACCCCATCCTGCGGCTCGTACTGTAGCCGTACATGCTCCGGAGCGGCCGGCGCAGTTCGACCGGAGCAAGACTCTCTTCCCATGCGGGAACGGCTGCCGGAGCATACCCTTCGACCGAGGCGCCTCCCGGGAAACGGACGAACTGTGGATTCAGCGCCTCCAGCGCTTCCATCAGGTCGGTGCGTAACCCGTTGAAGCGTGCCCGCTTCGTCGCCGCAGGAACGAGGGACACCATGTCGAGGTTGAACAGTACCGTGCTGTCTGAGCTGAAAACCAGCGTGCCGTACGAGTCGTTCTCCGTGGCCGTGAACGTGTATTGCAGTTGCTGCCATTCGAGAGTGAAATCAATGACGTGCGTGTTGCTCAGCGGACGTCCCGCCATGGAATCGCGCAGTTCGACCCTCACGTTCGCATGATGCCGCTGTCCCCGTATGAACAGCGACAGATCATACTTTTCGCCTTTGCGGACGGGAATGCTTCCGAACCCTTCGGCGATCACGCCTCCCCGGGCCTGATAGGGGACGTAGACCCACAGCGAGCGCTGGTTGGCCTCGTTCAGCGGACGGCTCCACGTGTCGATGTACAGGCTCGTCTGTTCGCTCAGGATGCGCCAGCCCGGAAGGGTGTTCGGCGCAAACGGGACGCGCCAGCCCGAAGGCGTGACCAGACTGCCGGTAAAAGGATCATATTCACATCCGTCGGGGATGACGCCCGTTTCGAAACTCCCGTTGCGTATCAGTTCGGCGCAAATACCGCCCTCGATGGCGTGATTGATTTCTTCCAGCGTCAGACCATACAGTTCCCTGTTGACCGCCACGGTCGGCTTCTCCAGGTCGACCACAATCGTCGACGTCACCGGTGGCACGGGCTTGCAAGCCTGCAGCAGCAATCCCAGCAGACTGCCTGCTACCGCGTATTTTATCTTTATTCGTATCATCCGTTTCTTTTTTTTCCGGTCAAAAATACGACTAATATTATGACAAAACAAGAAAACAGGGATTCCGTTTCGTATCTTTTTCGTAAATTTGCGCCTCAATTCAATAAAAGCATTATGTTTGAAAATTTAACCGACAGGCTGGAACGGTCTTTCAAGTTGCTGAAAGGCGAAGGAAAAATCACCGAACTCAATGTGGCGGAGACGCTGAAAGACGTCCGTCGGGCATTGCTGGACGCCGACGTGAACTACAAGGTAGCCAAACAGTTTACAGACACCATCAAGGACAGGGCGCTGGGGCAGCAAGTGCTCACATCCGTCAAGCCCGGACAGTTGATGATCAAGATTGTGCACGACGAGCTGACGGCGCTGACGGGCGGTTCGGCCGAAGACGTGAATCTGAAAGGCTCGCCGGCAGTCGTCCTGATGTCGGGATTGCAGGGATCGGGAAAAACGACCTTCGCCGGCAAACTGGCCAACCTGTTCAAGACGAGGAAAGGCAAAAAACCGCTGCTGGCGGCGTGCGACGTATACCGTCCGGCAGCCATCGAACAGTTGCGCGTGCTGGGCACACAGATCGGCGTGCCTGTTTATTCGGAAGAAGGGAATAAAGACCCCGTGGCAATCGCCCGGCATGCAATTCTTGAAGCGCGCAAAAACGGCTGCGACCTTGTGATCGTCGATACCGCAGGCCGTCTGGCCGTCGACGAGCAGATGATGCAGGAAATCGCGTCCATCAAGCAGGCCATTCAGCCGAGCGAGATCCTGTTCGTCGTGGACGCCATGACCGGACAGGATGCCGTCAATACGGCAAAGGAATTTAACGACCGTCTCGATTTCGACGGCGTCGTACTGACGAAGCTCGACGGCGATACGCGCGGCGGTGCGGCGCTCTCCATCCGGTCGGTCGTCAACAAACCGATAAAATTCATCGGAACAGGCGAAAAGATGGATGCGCTCGACGTGTTCCATCCCGAACGTATGGCAGACCGCATTCTCGGTATGGGCGACGTCGTTTCGCTGGTCGAACGCGCCCAGGAACAGTTCAGCGAAGAAGAAGCACGCCGGCTGCAGAGAAAAATCGCGAAGAACCAGTTTGATTTCAACGATTTCATTGCGCAGATACAGCAGATCAAAAAAATGGGTAACCTCAAGGACCTGGCATCGATGATTCCGGGCGTGGGTAAAGCATTGAAAAATGTAGATATCAACGACGACGCCTTCAAAAACATCGAAGCGATAATCCACTCCATGACGCCTTCCGAACGAACCAATCCCGCCATACTGAACGGTTCGCGCCGGCAGCGCATCGCACTGGGCAGCGGGACGACTGTTCAGGACGTGAACAAGTTAATCAGGCAGTTCGACGAAACGCGAAAGATGATGAAGATGGTCACTACCGCCAAACCCGGGGCGCGACACATGCCGGCGATGGGAAGGAGATAGAATATTTTTATAATTTAATGATGATTCGGACATGGATACATATCGGTTAATCGACGGAAAAGCCGTTGCGGCACAGATCAAGTGCGAACTGGCATGCGAGGTGGCGGAGATCAGGCGGAGTGGAGGCAAGGCGCCTCATCTGGCGGCCATACTGGTCGGTCACGATGGCGGCAGCGAAACGTATGTGGCCGGCAAGGTTCGGAATTGCGAAGAAATCGGATTTCGTTCGTCGCTGATTCGTTACGAAGACGACGTGACGGAAGCGGAATTGCTGCGCAGGATAGACGCACTGAACCTCGACGGCGATATCGACGGTTTTATCGTGCAGTTGCCTCTGCCCGCACATGTTTCGTCGCAGAAAATCATCGAAGCCATTGATCCGCGCAAAGATGTGGACGGATTTCATCCCGTCAATGTCGGGCGCATGTCGCTTGGCCTGCCGTGTTTTCTTTCCGCTACGCCTGCCGGCATTCTCGAACTGCTCCGCCGCTACGAAATAGACACGCGCGGCAAACACTGCGTCATTCTGGGCCGCAGCAATATTGTGGGCAAACCGATGGCGGCGCTGATGATGCGAAAGGCTTCGCCGGGCGACTGCACGGTGACGGTCTGCCACAGCCGTTCCGAAAATCTGAAGGAGATGTGTCTGAGCGCCGACATACTTGTTGCGGCGCTGGGTGTCCCCGAATTTGTGAAGGCGGACATGGTGAAAGAAGGTGCTGTTGTGATCGACGTCGGGACGACCCGCATGCCGAGCAGCGTGACGAAGAGCGGCTACAAACTTGTCGGCGATGTCAGTTTCAACGAGGTGGCGCCCCGATGCAGCTATATTACTCCCGTGCCCGGCGGCGTCGGACCAATGACCATTATGTCGCTGATGCGAAATACTTTGCTGGCCGGGAAGCGTGCAGTTTATTTATAAGGAAACCCCTGAAAAACAACATTTGTACTTGTCCCTGCGGGACAAAATGTCGGTAGAAAACGGTTTCCACGGTTTTTATTTAAAAGAAAGTTTTATGAAAAAAAGAAAACAGTTTGTTCCATACATATTGCTTGCAGTATGTATGCTTTGTCTGTCGGGATGCGACAATGACGTATCCGATCCGTCCGCTGCCATCCTGGGCAAATGGGAGTTGAAAGAACGCGCCTATCCCGGAGGAGCACTTCAGCCTTTTGAACCTTACGAACATATTGAATTTCTTTCCGACGGGAAAGTGAGGACATACGATTACGAATCGAAAGAATATCAATCCGGAGTAGCGTCTTACTGGTTTGAAGGAATCTCGGATTTTCTGATTATCGGGAGATTGGATTACAGTGACGGGACAGTCCAGGGCAGTGTATACAGTTATGAATTTGTCAGCAAAAATGTACTGAAACTTGAAGTAAAACAATTATTGGGAATTCACGACGCTATGATGCGGCCGGAGATTTATATTTATAAACGTAAAAAATGAAACGGGCAAATACAATTTTAGCAGTCCTTCTGTTGGCAGTATTATTGTAATTCTCAGGTCAAACTCTCAGGTTATTCACCATTCCGCGTACGGCTTCGGGCAGAAAAAAACGGATGTCGCGTCCCTCGGCGAGGGCGCGGCGGATAAACGATGACGAGATGTCGAGCAGCGGTGCGTCGACCCGGCGGACGCCGGTCTGGTGCGGCGGGACGGGACGGTTGTAGCCCGGACGGGGGTAGATCAGTACGGGAAATTCTTCGATGAGCGACGGCATGTCTTTCCACTGTTCCATGATCTCCCAGTTGTCGGCGCCGACGATGAGGTGAAACAGGTGTTCGGGGAAGTTTTCTTTCAGTGCGCGAAGCGTGTGGATGGTATACGGGGGCTGCGGCAGGTGCTGTTCGAAGTCGCTTACCCTGAATCGCGGATAGCCTGCGACGGCGGCCTTCACCATTTCGCAGCGATGGCTGAAGTCCATCATCGGATGTTCTTGTTTCAGCGGACTGCGGGGCGTGACGAGAAACCATACTTCGGACAGGTTTTCATATTCACAGAGCCAGTTTGCCAGCGCCAGATGGCCGATATGCACCGGGTTGAACGATCCGGAAAAGATGCCGACGCGTTTCATGGCCGGTCGATGAACTGCCGGACGAGGTGCAGCGTCCGGGCCTGGGCTGCGTCCAGATTGTCGTTGATGACGACGGCGTCGAACTGCGAGGCGAAGCGCAGTTCGTATGCGGCTTTTTCCAGCCGTTTTTCGATGATTTCGGGCAGGTCCGTTCGTCTTGTTTCCAGTCGGCGGCGCAGTTCGTCGAGCGACGGTGGCTGCAGGAAGATGGATAGCGCTCTGTTTCCATACATTTTTTTCAGGCGGCAGCCGCCTGCGACGTCGATGTCGAACAGGACGTGCCTGCCGGTCGCGAATATGCGTTGCATTTCGGATTTGAGTGTGCCGTAGAACGTGTTTTCGTATACCTCTTCGTATTCGACAAATGCGCCGGCGGTGATTTTTTCGCGAAATGCGGCGGGCGACATGAAGTAGTAGGCGACGCCGTCTTCTTCGCCTTTGCGCGGTGCGCGGCTGGTGGCCGAAACGGAAAAGGCCAGTGGCAGGCGGTGGCTCAGCAAATAGTTGATAATAGTGGACTTGCCCGTGCCGGACGGCGCCGAAAAGATAATCAGTCGGCCTTCCATCTTACAATACGTTCAGCACCTGTTCGCGGATCTGTTCCAGTTCGTCTTTCATCTGGACGACGATTTTCTGCATTCCGGCATGGTTGCTTTTCGAGCCGAGGGTGTTGATTTCGCGGCCGATTTCCTGCACGATAAATCCCAGTTTTTTCCCCTGTCCGCGGCCGGTGTGCAGCGTGTCGGTGAAGTATTTGAGATGATTGTCGAGGCGTTTCTTTTCCTCGTTCACGTCCAGTTTTTCGATGTAGTAAATCATTTCCTGTTCGAAGCGGTTCCTGTCGTAATCTATCCCGGCGAGATGGCTCAGGCTGTCGGTAATGCGGGATTTGATTTTTTCGATGCGTTCTTCTTCGAAGGTATCTATCTGCGCAAGCAGCATGGCGATATTGGCGATTTTTTCTTCGAAAAATTTTTGCAGCATGGCGCCTTCCTGTGTTCTGAAATCGGTCAGTAGCCGGACGGCTTCGAGGAGCGCGCCGTGCACCGCTTCCCATTCGGACTCGTCGGCCGGCGCGATGTCGTTTTTCACGGCGTCGGGCAGGCGCAGCAGGGAGGCAAACCAGTCGGCAGGTTCGGCCACCTGCAGATGGCGAGCGGCTTCACGGATCTGTTCGACGTAGCTTGCCAGCGCCGGTCGGTTGATCTGCGCCGACGCGTCGCCGCCGAGACTTTCGATACCGGCGGAGAGGTCTATTTTTCCGCGTTCGAGCATCTGCATCAGTTCGCTGCGTATCTGCATTTCTTTTTCGCGATACACGGGCGGGATGCGTACGCTCAGGTCCAGCTGTCTGCTGTTTAGCGATTTGATTTCTACTGTCACTTTTTTGTCGGAGAGTTCGGCTGTTGCCTTCCCGAATCCTGTCATCGATTGAATCATAGCGGATTTTTTTTTGCAAAGATAAGTCATTTTTTGCAGATTTGAAAATTCGGACTGTTTCGGCCGGAAAAGGAGGTTCCGCGCATTTGCCGCAGCACATTCATCACTGATGTTACGCACTGTCACAAATTCCATGCCGGCAAGCCCGGGTCCGAAGGACGTGATTTTCATAACCGCAGGTCGCCGACCTGCGGCGAAAGACCCGCACATACTGCTGCTGCCTGAAAGGCAGGACAGTTTCCGTATCGACAGCGACGTCCTGCCTTGTCAGGCAGCGAACGGCCGGCTGCCATACCTTCCGCAGGCTGCGCTTTGCTTACCTGCGGTTATGAAAATAACGCCCTTCGGGCGTGCCGTCTTGCCGGTGTCCGGCGCAGTGGGCATGTGCCGTAATTTGAATGGCTCCGTTCATCGTTTACCGCTCACAAAACCATGACGCATAAAAGAAACCTCCAAAAACTCCGGATTCAAGGCTTGCGAAGCGCAATGCAGAAGCGGGGTTTTCAGAGGTTTCCTGAAGCATGTTTCCAGGCTGTTCCCTATCGTATGAGGTGTCCGAAAAGGATGGCGTTCGTAAACATGCGGACGCCGCCGTACCAGTATGAGCGGAACGTGAGGTCGTCGGCAATGTAGATATAATGTCCGTTTCCTGCGCGGCCGCATATCAGGGCAGGCGTATCTTCCAGTTCGCGGCTGTGTTCGCTCCGCAGGAAGCCGGAGAGTTGCGGGTTCCGGTCGTAGACCACCGGGGCCATGTTGGCTTCTTTCGGTTTTTCGAATGCCAGCATGTTGTCTTTCAGGACGGGCAGTGTGGGAGAAGTGTATCCCCATGCGAGCGGATGGGTGATGTCGATGCGCGTCCGCAGGTGTGTGCCGGGGATGGTATACATGGCCGACCGGTCTGCACGCCGGTCGTAGGGTATGTATGCGGAGGAGTCTTGCCGCGTGAGTTTCTTTTCCTTCAGTTCGCCGAGTTTCAGGTCGTTGATGCAGCGGTATGCCGCGCCGGTGGCGATCAGCGTTCCGCCGGCATGGACCCATTCGGCCAGTTTTGTGCCGACGCCTGCCGGCAGCGAAATCATTCTTCCCGAGGGGATGATAATCACGTTGTATTCATTCAGGTTACCCCGTCCCAGCGCAGCGATGTCGATCACCGAAGGTTTCATTTTCAGCCGGCCGTTCAGCAGGTACCATATCGATCCGCATTCGCCGGTATTGAATCCCTGTCCGGAGAGAAGGGCGATTCGAGGTTCCTTGAGGGTTTGCGTGTCCGTATGTCCGAGGTCGAAATCCTTCATTTTTGCCGAGGAGACGGCCTGCACGTCGACGCCTGTTGCGGCGGCCAGCGCCACTACCTTGTCGAATATGTCCCTCGCCGTCAGTTTCTGCCCTGCTACCGGGAGGACAAACATTCCGGGGCCGTAGGCGATGGCGCCGTCGTCCGACGTGGCGCCGCGTCCCGATACTTTGACGAGCAGCCCGGCTTCCTGCAGGGCCTTGACGAACGTGGGGGCATAGTATTCTTTGTTGTCGAACAGGTAGGCAAAATCCGTCAGTCCGCCCTTCACGCTTCCCGGTCTGAATACGGGTGCGGCAATGGCGGCGCCGGTCAGTCCCTGCAGGGAGGTGGTCAGCGGTGCGCAGTTGAGGTTGAAGGCTTCGGCCATGTTCCATGTCGACACGTCGTAGAACAAGCTGTCCTTAAAGTGCTTCGTGCTTTCGAACAGCGAGCGCAGTATCATCGAGTTACGCTGTTTGACGGGGACGATGCAGGCATTGTCGCTGCGGTAGGTATGTCCGCCGAGCGTGATGTCTTTTGCCAGCCGGCACACTTCGAGGTTGTGCGCCTTCAGCAGTTCGATGAAATGGTAGCTGACGGCTTCCGAGCCGTTGCCGTCGAACACGTATGCCTTTTCGGGCAGCGCGGCCGTTTCTTTCAGGCGGTCGGCGCAGAAACGGCGCATGTAGTCGAGCAGTGTTTCGCGCAGTTCGTACGTGGCTTTGACCGAGCCGAAAGCGCAGACGATCTGGTTGCGGATGGTGAAGGGAAACGTCAGCAGTCCGTTGTCCGTCTTCTGCACGTTGCCGCGCGACGAGGCTTGTTCGAAGAGCATGGCAATGGAGCCGAGGGCATCGCCGTAGACGTCGCCCGTTCCCAGGTAATAGCTGTCGAACAGGTCTTTGGACAGATACAGCGAGCCGATGCGGTCGAGCGCCTTCATGTTATATTCAGACACGCGTGCGGTGAGCGTCTTGTTTTCTTCGGGGATGGCCGGATAGTAGCATACCGGATCGGACGGTTCGAGGAAATAGGTGGAGTTGCTGCCCATCTCGTGGAAGTCGCCGACGGTGTTCGGCATCCATTCGTGATAGATCTTCATCAGATATTTCATTTCGGGCTGCTGCACCGGGAGCCAGTCGCGGTTCAGGTCGTGCCAGTAGTGGTTGGACCGTCCTCCGGGCCACGGCTCGTTCAGTTCGCGCGACAGCGGATCGGATACGTCGGGAAAGCTCCGGTTGGCGTTCACCCATGCGGCGAAGCGGCTGATACCGTCGGGATTCTGTCCCGGAATCAGGTTGATGACGACCTTGTCGAGCAGTTCGTCTATCTCGCCGTCTTCGGCTGCGGCAAAAAAGTAGGCGATGCCGAGCGAGGCGTTCACGCTCGAAGCCTCGTTGCCGTGTACCGAATTCATCAGATTGACGACGGCCGGCATCGTTTTGACGTCGAGCGCACCCGACACGGCGGGGTCGGCCAGCTGGAGATGTTCGGTCCTGATGCGTTCAAGCTGCTGCTGGTTTTTTTCGGACGTAATCGTCACGCACAGGAAAGGACGCCGCTCGAAGGTGCGGCCGTATTCTTTCACCACGATTCTCGGCGACAGTTCGGCCAGGCGGCGCATGTATGTTTCGACCTGCTTCCATTCGGCATGCTGTTCGCCGAGCTGGAATCCCAGTTCATCTTTGGGTGTGGGGATTTCCTTATTCAGGGTATAGGTCCATTCCGTCGGCATGTAGTAGGTGAGGTCCGTGGCGAAGGTGTCGCGCGCCGGCTGCGCACCTGCATGGCAGGCAAGAAGCAGTCCGGCGGCGACCATCATGTTTGTTAATTTGCTGTTCATTATAATAATCGTTTTTAATGTATGTTGTGAACCTCTAAAAAACTCCGACTTCTGCGTTACGCTTCGTCGCTAAAATGCTCATTTACGATTAGTAAACTCCGCTTTTAGTTCCTCGCAAGCCTTGAATCCGGAGTTTTTAGAGATTCCCTGTTGTTATTTGGGCAGCGCCCGTTCCCAGCCCTCCGTCTGCACGACGCCGTATCCGGCGTTTACTTCGGTCTGCGGAATGGGATACGCGAAGAGTGAGGGGTCGAAACCGGTGAACCGTCCCCGTGCCACGTCTATTCTTATTTCCCATCGCCGGGCATCGAAATAGCGATGTCCTTCCTGGATGAGTTCCAGTTTTCGCGCCTGACGGATGGTCTCTCTGATGGCTGCGTTTTCGGGAATGGAGGCCGGGTCCAGTTCGGGATCGCGCGCGGTGGCAAGGACGAGCAGGTTTTCTTTTGCCCGGGCATAATCGCCCTGTTCGGCGCAGGCCTCCGCCAGCGTAAGATACAGTTCGGGCAGACGCAGTACAGGGACGTTGTGCGCATCCGCACCTTCGCTCGTGCCGCTATATTTCCCGCCGTCGTCGACGTGGAGCAGCGCGGTGCGGATGTCCGTTCCGGCATATTCCGCCAGGACTTCTTCGGACATGTGAAGTCCGTAGAAGGGATACATCGTTCCCAGCGAGTTGGCGCCCGGATTGTCGGTAGCCGATTTTGCGATCACGAAAATATCTTCCGGCGTAACGGTATTGTTCGTATACATGGCTCTGTATGCTTCGGGGCTGGCGACGAGGCTGCTTTCACGCGCTTCGAGGGCGGCCGTGGCGGCCGTGATGGCGCCGGCATAGTCCTGCATGTAGAGTTTGACCTTTGCTTCGAGGGCCTCCAGCGCCACCGGATTGATATAGAAGTATCCGGGTATGTCCACGTCTTCCCGTGCGAAATATTCTTTCGCCCGTGCGATGTCGGAGAGGATGAGGCTGTAGTTATCATTCAGCGTCGAGCGGCTTACCTGCTGGAAGGCTTCGACCGGCTCGGTGATGTTGACGATCCCGGGCGTACTCCTGTTGGTCTCGGAATAGGGCAGGGCATAAATGGTTGTCAACGCAAAAGCCGCCAGCGCCTTCAAGCCGTAAGCCTGCGCCATGCACCCGTGGACGGTCGCCATTTCCGATTCGGGGAAATCGGCTTCTTCGCCTGCCCTGATGATTTTTGCCGCGTTGTTGATGACTTTGTAGCCATATTCCCACATGTCCAGCAAAATCGCATCGGTAGCCTGTACCTGCCAGGTGGCGAGAGTGAGATAATTGCCCGATTTGGCGTCGTGATAGGCCACGTCGCTTGCCGCATCGCCGAGGCAGACGACGTTTCGTCCGTAGAAACGGTAGGAACCCAGTCTGTTGTACACGCCGTTCAGGTTGTTCGAGAAATCTTTTGCCGAGCTGAACGCTTCTTCGTCGGCCACGGCGTCGGTGGGCAGTTCCGTCAGGAAGCCGTCGCACGAGGCAAGCGTCATTCCTGCCATGCAGAGAATGGATAAATATATTTTTTTCATCCGTACTGTTGTTTTATTAATTATCTGTTTCATAGTTTCAATTATTTAGAATGATACATTGACGCCGAACAATACGCTGGTGGGAATCGGATACGTCCACATCTGGAAACCGTCTTCGAGCGCCTGCGGGTCGAAGCCGATGAAATCGGACGCGGTGATGACGAACAGGTTGTCGATCGTGCCGAAGACGCGCAGGTTGTCGACCGTCAGCGCTTTCGTGACCGAGCGAGGCAGGGTGTATCCGACGTTGATGGCTTTCATGCGGAAGTGCGAGGCGTTAAGCAGCAGGCGGGTAGAATATCTTGTCACGTCCGAGTTTCCGCCTGCAATAAATTTGGGCACGTCGGTGATTTGTCCCGGTTCGCGCCATCTGTTTTTATACACATATTCCGCGACGGGTCCCAGTTCATAGTCGCCACACATCAGGTCGAAGGCCAGTCCGCGATTGAACACTTTGTTTCCCAGCGAAAAGCTCCCGTCGAGCGAAAAGTCGAAACCCTTGTAGGAGATGCTCGTGCCGATGCCGCCGTAGAATTTCGGATCGGCCGAACCGACAATCTGCTGTTCGGCTTCGTTGATGGTGGTAGTCGTTTCCGTACTTCCGGCTTTTTTGTAGAAAAGGGCTTCGCCCGTTTGTGGGTCGACGCCGGCATATACCGGCAGATAGAACGTGTTGTATGCCTCTCCGACTTTGCGGATATACCATGTGCCTTCGATGGGTTTGTCGGTTGCCAGGGCGGTGATTTTATTGCGGTTGACGGTGCCGCTCACGCGTGCGCTCCAGGTAAGGTTTTTGTTTTGTATCAGCGTGGCATTGACCAGAAATTCAAATCCGCGGTTTTCCATTTCGCCGATGTTCTGCATGACGCTGGCGAAGCCTGTGGTGTAGGAAAGCGGCACTTCGAATATCATATCCGACGTGCGCTGGTTATAGAAGTCCATCTCCAGCGACAGACGGCTGAAGAGCACGGCATTGAATCCGATGTCCGCCTTCTTGACCGTTTCCCATTTCAGATCGGGCGAATAGATCTGCGTGGGCACGGCGCCGGGGTTTGAATGGTAGGAGTATCCGAATTCATACAGTCCCATGTAGGGATAGTATGCGCGGACGATGTCCTGATTGCCCACCGTACCGTAGCTGCCGCGGATCGTGAGATCGGTCAGCCAGTCTTTCGCGCCTTCCATAAACGCTTCCTGCGTCAGGCGGTACTTGGCGCCTGCCGACCAGAACGGCGCCCAGCGGTGGTTTGTCCCGAACCGCGACGAAGCGTCGTAGCGGAAGGAGGCCGAACCGTAATATTTGTTGTCGTAATTGTACTCGCCGTTGGCAAAGAACGAGGCGAGCGTGCTGGCCCTGCTGGTAGATTCGGTCGTCACCGGCGTGGAGGCGTTGACCAGTTCGTTGACCACGTCCGACGGATAGTTGGTTGCCGCCACGTAGATACCGCTGCGTGCCGTTCTCTGGGCTTCCTGTCCCAGCATGACGTGCAGGCTGTGTACATTCTTGAACGTGCGGTTGTAGTTCAGCGTATTCGTAATGTTGTAGACGGTGGCGCGGTTCTGGACGCGTTCGCCGTTCAGTCCGTTGTCCCACCAGCTGGGATTGTTCGACCCGCTGAAATAAAATTCACTGATGTCGATCACGCTTATTCCCGCATTGGTTTTCCACGCCAGCCCGTCCATGATCTTATAGCTGAAGTAGGGATTGATGATGGCGGTAATGGTTTTCTGATTGTAGATGTCGCCCTTTTCGTCGTCGTAGAGTGCGACCGGATTGTAGAAACCGTCTCTCACCATGGCGTAAGATCCGTCGGGATTGTAGACCTGCTGAAAAGGACGCGTATCGTATACCATCACGATCGGATGCGTGTACGAACTCGTATTCGGAATATTGTCGATGTCCGAAAGACCGGCGTTGATGGAAATGCCATACCCGATCCGTCCCGATTCACCGTCGAGATTCAGGCGTCCCGTGTAACGTTTCAGCCCCGAACCGATCAGTACGCCCTCGTTTTCGTAAAATCCCAGGCTGGCAAAATGGCGAAGACTTTCGTTTCCTCCCTGCAGGTCGATGTTGTACTCCTGTATCCGGCCGTTTCGCAGCACCTGATCCAGCCAGTCCACGCTTTCCACGGCGTCGATATCCGTGTTGTACCAGTCCAGGGCGTTCTGTTTAAGCATCGCATAAGCTTCGTCGCGGCTGGAGGCATCGCCCGAATTGATGTAGGCGTCCGTCCATACTTCCTTGTACTTGTCAAGATTCACCATCCGGTATTCGGGATCGACCTGCGCCACGAACGTCTGTCCGTATTTGGCGCTGAAATTGAAGCGCGTCTTTCCCTGTTTTCCTTTTTTCGTGGAGATGACGATCACGCCGTTGGCCGCCCGCGCGCCGTAGATGGCCGTAGCCGTGGCATCCTTCAATACCGTGACGCTCTCGATGTCGTTCGGATTTATATTTGCCATCGGACTGACTTCCATGCCGCTCCAGCCGCCCATCTGGTCCGTGTAGAGAGGCACGCCGTCGACGACGAAGAGCGGCTCCGTCCCGGAGTTTGCCGATCCCCGTCCGCGGATCGTGGTCGAGGCGAACGCGCCCGGTTGACCCGTGCCGTTGTTCACCTGCAATCCGGCCACCGAACCCTCCAGCGATTTCAGGAAGTTGGCATCCACTCTTTTCGTCATTTCATCGGAACCCACGACCTGCGCCGCGCCGGTAAAGGCCGCTTTTCGCATCACGCCATAGCCGGTTACGACTACTTCGTCCATCATCTGCGTCATCTCATGCATCTCAATATCCCGCTCGCCGGACCATGCCCTTATCGTGAGGGTTTCGAATCCGACCATCGAAATCTGCAGACTGCTGCCCTCGGCAACCGTCAGCGAAAAATGTCCGTCGATGTCGGTCACCGCGCCCTGCGTCGTTCCGGATACAACGACGTTTGCTCCCACGAGCGGTTCGCGAAGCTCATCGTACACCGTACCCCCTAAGCGGACAGTATTTTGCGCAAGCAACGCCCCCCCCCATAACATTTTAATAATCAGGCATAAACACATAATGCCCGTCATTCTGCGTAAACAACTTTTTGCCATAAATAATAAATTACATGTTAATATTTGTGATTCGAGCGCCAAAGATATACAATCGTTTTCAATTGTGCAAGAAAAATCATGCAGAATGATAATATTAGTCGCAATTTCACATCAAAAGATATATGAACGAAACTTGTTTGGTTGCAAAAAACGCTTCGCCGGCAACGATTGACGTCCGCCGGCGCAGATCTGCGTTTGCCGGCGGCGACGAGTGAAAGTCAAATGTCCGCTTTCTTTCGTACGGCTTATCTTCGGGCGGCATCCCGCGTATTTTTGGGTCAATTCTTTTTTTGAGGTGCTATTGAATGTTTTGCCGGAACAAGGTGCATATCCCGGTAAAAGCATCCGCTCCACTCCGTTGCGTCTTAGCAAGTTTGTATATTCAAAAAAAACAGACAGGAGGAAATCACGAACAGGACTGCGTACACGGCAGAAAACCTTCGGCCAAACCCGTCATTGTGAGGCACGAAGCAATCCATACATCGTGCAGCCTGGATTCTGCTTCGTACCTCGCAGTTCGTTCCTCGCAGTCGCAATGACACGGCGAGCGTATCCTCTCATCCGATTACGGGTACATTGCAATTATCTTTCCTTTATATTCAATTTTATTGCATAAATTTGCCGGGCACTATTATATAATGTATATGAAAAATATTTCCGAACCGGCCATGCCGGAAACGCGGCAAAGGGAAAATAAAAGAATCGCCATCATGCAGCCTTATTTTTTTCCGTATCCGGGTTATATCGGCCTGATAAAGCATACGGACGAGTTTGTGCTTTTTGATACGGTGCAGTTTGTCCGGCACGGCTGGATCGCGCGCAACCGTATTTTAAAACCGGACGATGGCTGGATGTATATCCGGGTTCCTCTGTGCGGACATTCCATGAAAATTAAAATCAAGGACGTCGCGATCAACAACCGCGAAAACTGGCAGGACAGGATTCTTGCTCAATTACAGCATTACAGAAAAAAGGCGCCTTTTTACCACCGGACGACGGAAGTGGTGCGCGCCGCCTTCGACGAAAAAACCGACAGCATTGTGCGTCTGAACTTCAATGCGCTGCAGGCCGTCTGCGCATACCTGCACATTCCCTTTCGCGCCTCCGTCTTTTCGGAAACAAATCTGCCGATAACTCCTCCTTCGGCTCCGGACGAATGGGCGCTGAACATCTGCCTGGCGACGGGATACCGCGAATACTGGAATTCGCCGGGCGGCATGCGTTTTTTCGACGCGTCCAAATATCGCCGGGCGGGAATAAAACTGGTGTTTCACCAGGCTGTGCCGACGCCTTATCCGCAGGGGCGCGAATCGGGATATTTCGAACCCGGACTGTCGATTATCGACGCCATGATGTTCAATTCGCCGGAACAAATCCGTCAAATGCTGGACAGATATGAAGCCTGCGATGCGTAAATTTGCCATGTTTTAGTTTTTTTTATCTCTATTTCCGAACATCGAAAGAAATGATTCTTTAAATTTGCACGTCAAAAAAAAGACGGAATGCGCGAAAGGGTCGGTTATCCCCGCGCAAAACATGATTTAAACGCATATATACAGTAATATGACAAATGCTTCAGGTCAAAAAAAGATTGCAGGTCGTATCTCCCAGATATTGGGACCGGTTATTGATGTCAGTTTTGAGCCGGACGGCGGAACGGAGACACACGTCGTGCTCCCCTCCATCCACGACGCGGTGACGATACGCCGTGCCGACGGACGCGTGCTGGTAGCCGAAATCCAGCAGCATATCGGCGAAAACTGCGTGCGCTCGGTAGCCATGGAATCGACCGACGGCCTGCGCCGCGGCATGGAAGCCGAATCGTCCTACACCTCGATCTGCATGCCCGTGGGCGAACAGATCAAGGGACGCCTGCTCAACGTCGTGGGCGAAGCCATCGACGGCATGGCACAGTTCGGCATGGACGGCGCGCAACCCATCCACCGCGACGCGCCGAAGTTCGAAGACCTGTCCACCTCGCAGGAAATACTCTTCACCGGCATCAAGGTCATCGATCTGCTCGAGCCCTATTCCAAGGGAGGCAAAATCGGACTTTTCGGCGGCGCAGGCGTAGGCAAAACGGTGCTCATCATGGAGATGATAAACAATATCGCAAAGAAACACAACGGTTTCTCCGTCTTTTCGGGCGTGGGCGAACGCACGCGCGAAGGCAACGACCTGCTGCGCGAAATGATTTCGTCCGGCGTCATCCGCTACGGAAAAGCATTCGAAGAGAGCATGGAAAACGGCCACTGGGATCTTTCGAAAATCGACTACGACGAACTCGCCAGGTCGCAGGCCACGCTCGTATTCGGGCAGATGAACGAGCCGCCCGGCGCGCGCGCATCCGTAGCGCTGTCGGGGCTGACGATTGCCGAATCGTTTCGCGACGCCGACGGCGGTTCGAAAGACATCCTCTTCTTTATCGACAACATCTTCCGCTTCACCCAGGCCGGCAGCGAAGTATCGGCGCTGCTCGGACGGATGCCCTCCGCCGTAGGCTACCAGCCCACCCTGGCCACCGAAATGGGAAACATGCAGGAACGCATCACCTCGACCAAAAACGGCTCCATCACATCCATCCAGGCCGTCTACGTGCCGGCCGACGACCTGACCGACCCCGCCCCCGCCACCACATTTACCTATCTCGACGCCACGACGGTGCTCAGCCGCAAAATCACCGAACTGGGCATCTATCCCGCCGTCGACCCGCTGGAATCCACCTCGCGCATCCTCGACCCCAATATCGTCGGCGAAACACATTACCGCACGGCACAGCGTATCAAACAGATCCTCCAGCGCAACAAGGAACTGCAGGACATCATCTCCATCCTCGGCATGGAAGAACTCTCGGACGAAGACCGCATGACCGTCAACCGCGCCCGGCGCATACAGCGCTTCCTCTCGCAGCCGTTCACCGTGGCCGAACAGTACACGGGCGTCCCCGGCGTGATGGTCTCCATCGAAGACACGATCAAGGGCTTCAACATGATAATGGACGGCGAAGCAGACCACATCCCCGAAGCGGCTTTCCTGAACGTCGGAACCATCGAAGACGTGTTCGCCAAGGCGGAAACCATCAAAAAACAGGCCGCAGTCTAAACAATCCCGCAAAAAACAGGACAAATGGCAAAAAACGAACTGCAGATGACCATCCTCTCGCCCACGGCCGTGATCTACGACGGCCGCATCCTGTCGGTCACCTTTCCGGGCGCCGCAGGCAGTTTTGCCGTATATCCGTCTCACGCCCCCATCATTGCCGCACTCAAAGCAGGAGTAATCGCCTACTGCACCGCGCCGCATGCGCCGCAAACCGTTTCCATCCGGAGCGGATTCGTGGAGGTCGACAACAACCGCGTCACGGTCTGCGTGGAAGAAGACCCGACCGGACGTCAAACCGCAAAACCGGCCGAAACATGAAAGAAAAAGTATACAGACGCAAAGACGTGAACCGGATTGTGCTGGCCGGCACCGTACTGTTCGGAATCGTGGAAGAAACGGCGCTCTACTTCTTCCTCCCCCAGTATTACACGCCCTATACGATTTTCATTCCGTGCTATTTCGTGCTTCTGGCGCTGAGCCTGCTGTGGGCGCTGTCGCATTTCCGCGTCGAGCGGATCCACATCGGACGGGCGCTGGCAAGGATGATGCTGCTCAGCGCGTCGCAATTCATTACCTCCATCGCAGCCCTCGTCTGCTACATCGTTTTCGTAGGTGTGCAGAAGAATACGTTCGTGCTCGTATTCGGGATCTACTACATCTGGTTTCTCGCACTGAAAATGTTTGTTTTCTACAACATGGAACACTACCACAAAATCACGCAGATTAAAAACAGGGAAAAAGAAAAAGAAAATGAAGAACAGACCGGGAAAGAGTAAACTGCGCTGGATATGGGCAATGGCTGTCCTGGCCGTTTCCGCGCACGCCTTTGCCGCAGAAACGGAAGGCGGAGAAATAGATTCCAAAGCCATCATTTTCGAACATCTGCAGGACAGCTACTGGTGGCACGTGACGACCGTCGGCGACCGTCACATCTCGATATACCTGCCGGTGATTGTCTATTCGCAAAACAGCGGCCTGCACGTATTCACGTCGTCGCACATCGCACACGGCCGGACGCACGAAGGCTTCTATATCGCCGGCCACGGCCGCTACGAAAACAAGGTGGTCGAACGCAATGCGGCAGGCGAAGAAGTGCGCCCGCTGGACCTCTCGCTGACGAAGACCGCCTTCGCGCTCGTGTTCAATTCGATCCTCATGCTCGCCCTTTTCCTTTCCGTAGCAGGCTGGTACGGACGCCATCCCCGGCATGCCGTGCCGGGCGGATTCGTCGGCGCGGTCGAAATGCTTGTGATGAACATCGAGGAAGACGTGATTCGCAAAAGCATCGGCAAGGACTATGCGCGCTATTCGCCCTACCTCCTGACGGCATTCTTCTTCATCCTGATCAACAATCTCATGGGCCTGCTTCCCGTCTTTCCGGGAGGCGCCAACACGACGGGCAATATTGCGGTCACGCTCGTGCTGGCAATGTGCACCATGATTGCCATCAATCTGTTTGGCAACAGGGAATACTGGAAGGAAGTCTTCTGGCCCGATGTGCCGATGTGGATGAAAGCCCCGGCGCCGCTGATGCCGCTGATCGAAATCGTGGGCGTCCTCTCGAAACCCTTCGCCCTGATGATCCGTCTGTTTGCCAACATGACGGCAGGCCATGCCATCATACTGGCGCTGATGACGCTGATTTTCATTACGGTGAAAATGGGCGCAGCTATGAATGTCGGCATGACGTGCCTCTCCGTGGTGATGGCCGTGTTCATGAACTGCCTCGAACTGCTGGTCGCCTACATTCAGGCCTACGTCTTCACCATCCTTTCGGCCGTTTTCATCGGACTTTCGCGACCGGAGGCACACGTGAAAAAAGAAAGAATCAAATTACATCAAAAATAATAACAGTTTAAAACGAATGAATTATGGAAGTGTTAAATGTTTTATTGCAAGCCGCAGCTACGAGTTTCGACGCGGTAGGAGCAGCGATCGGCGCAGGACTGGCCGTGATCGGCGCAGGTATTGGAATCGGTAAAATAGGAGCGAGCGCGATGGAAGCCATCGGCCGTCAGCCCGAAGCAGTCAGCGACATACGCATGTCGATGATCATCGGCGCAGCGCTGATAGAAGGCGCCGCCCTGTTTGCGATTGTCATCTGTTTTCTGGCGCTTTAACGAAAAAGCAGCAACATGTGGTTATTAACGCCGGAATTTGGATTGCTGTTCTGGATGCTGCTCTCGTTCGGCATCGTCTTCGGAGTGCTGGCTAAATTCGGTTTCCCCGTCATCACGCGAATGGTGGACGAACGGAACGAATATATCCGCCGTTCGCTCGATACGGCAGACGAGGCCAACAGACGGCTCGAACAGATCCGCGAACAGTCGGATGCCATCCTCAAGGAAGCGCAGAACCGCCAGTCCGAAATTCTGAAAAAAGCAGCCGACGACGGCAACCGCCTCGTACGCGAAGCAAAGGAACAGGCTGCCGCCGAAACGAAAAAGCAGCTGGCCGAAGCCGTAAGCCGCATCGAAACCGAAAAACGAAAAGCGCTCGCCGACATCAGCCGGCAGGCGGCAATGCTCTCGGTGAACATCGCGGAAAAGATCCTGCACAGGCAGCTCGAACATCACGAAAGCCAGCAGGCGCTCATCGAAAAACTGCTTGAAGAAGTCGAATCGGAAACAGCCAAAAACTGACGCCTGCATGAACGAAGGACTGATATCGAAACGATATGCGAAAGCGCTTTACCGCTACGCCGAACAGCGGCAGGAGGAAACGGCGCTTTACCGGCGCATGAAGGCGCTGCTCGATTCACTGCGCACATTGCCGAACCTGTACGAAACGCTCTGCAGCCCGATGATCCCGGCCGCAGACAAGGCGGCGCTGCTGGCGCTCGTCGCCAAAGACCGCCCCGAAGCGAGCTACCTCGATTTCGTGCAGCTGATACTGACCAACCGACGCGAGAAATCGCTGACAAAAATCACGCTCAGCTACATCGATTACTACCTCGGACAGAAGCATATCACCGTCGTACATCTTACCTTTGCCGCAGAAATGCCGCAGACGATACTCTCGCACATGCGCGACCGCTTTGTCGCACTCACGCACGGCGAAGTGGAACTCTCCGTGACGACAGACCCCGCCATTCTCGGCGGATTCATCTTCCAGATCGGCGACCGCCGTCTCGACGCATCCGTGGCAGGACAGCTCGGACAGATGAGGAAACAAATTTTACAGGAAAACAAGTACAGATTATAAACAGAAAACACAATGGACAATATAAAAATCAGTGAAGTTTCGGACGTATTGAAAATGCAACTCGAAAAAATCAACACAAAACTGGTTTACGACGAAGTAGGCGTAGTCCTGCAGGTCAGCGACGGCGTAGCGCGCATCTATGGCCTGTACAATGCGGAAGCAAACGAACTGCTCGAATTTGAAAACGGAATGATGGGCGTCGTGATGAATCTCGAAGAAGACAACGTCGGCGCCGTACTGCTCGGACAGACGGACAGAATCAAGGAAGGCTTTTCGGTCAGACGCACGAAGAAAATCGCCGACATCGCCGTAGGTGAAGGAATGCTGGGACGCGTCATCAACCCGCTCGGCGAACCGATCGACGGCAAAGGCCCCGTCACGGGCGAAAACTTTCGCATGCCGCTCGAACGGAAAGCGCCCGGCGTCATCTACCGGCAACCCGTGAACGAACCGCTCCAGACCGGACTCAAAGCCATCGACGCCATGATTCCCATCGGACGCGGACAGCGCGAACTGATTATCGGCGACCGCCAGACGGGCAAGACTGCCATCGCCATCGACACCATCCTCAGCCAGCGCGCCGGCTATCGCGCCGGGAACCCCGTATACTGCATCTACGTCGCCGTCGGACAAAAAGGATCGACCATCGCCTCCCTCGTCAACATGCTCGAAGAAAAAGGCGCCATGGACTACACCGTCGTCGTGGCGGCAACAGCCGCAGACCCCGCCGCACTGCGCTATTTCGCACCCTTCGCCGGAGCCGCCATCGGCGAATATTTTCGCGACACGGGACGCCATGCACTCGTGATCTACGACGACCTCTCCAAACAGGCCGTCGCATACCGCGAAGTATCGCTCATCCTCCGGCGACCCTCCGGACGCGAAGCTTATCCGGGCGACATCTTCTACCTCCATTCGCGCCTGCTGGAACGCGCCGCACGCATCATCGACCAGCAGGAAATCGCCGAACAGATGAACGACCTGCCCGACAGCCTGCACGGCAAAATAAAAGGCGGCGGATCACTGACCGCACTGCCGATTATCGAAACGCAGGCAGGCGACGTATCCGCATACATCCCTACCAACGTCATCTCCATCACCGACGGACAGATCTTCCTCGAAACAGACCTTTTCAACCAGGGCGTACGCCCGGCCATCAACGTCGGCATATCCGTATCGCGCGTAGGCGGCAATGCACAAATCAAGGCCATGAAAAAAGTAGCCGGCACACTCAAAATCGATCAGGCACAATACCGCGAACTGGAATCGTTCACCAAATTCGGCGGCGACCTCGACCCCGTAACCGCCTTTACAATAGACAAGGGACACAAAAACAAACAACTGCTCATACAGCCCCAATACTCGCCCATGCCGGTCGAAGAACAGATCGCCGTGCTCTACTGCGGCACACACGGACTGCTGAAAAACGTCCCGCTCGACCACGTAAGCGACTTCGAACAATCATTCCTCAGCCTGCTCAGACTGCATCACGGGAACGATATCCTCGAACCGCTGAGAAAAGGAACCCTCGACGAAAACGTGACGGAACAGATCGAACAGGTAGCCGCAGAAATCACCCCCGCCGACAAACAACCGCTGTAACACACAATATGGCAACACTCAGGGAAATAAAAGGACGCATCGTTTCCATCACGAACACGCGTAAAATCACTTCGGCCATGAAAATGGTCTCCTCGTCGAAACTGCACAAAGCGCAGCACACGCTCAAAAACACAGCGGCCTACGCCACGTCGCTGCACCGCATCATGCACGCCCTCCTGTCGGACAGCGAATTCACCTCGCCCCTGAGCGAAAAACGAACCGTGCGCCACGCCGTGACCGTCGTCTTCACATCCGACAATGCACTCTGCGGCGCATTCAACGCCAACACCCTCCGCGAACTGCAGAAAACACTCGACACGCACCGCACCGAAAACATCCGGACAACACTCTGCACAATAGGACGGAAAGCCTTCGACTTTGCACGCAAAACACAACTCCACATCGCCCGCAACTACGAAAAAATACATCCCGCGGAAAGCTACACCCTGCTTGCCTCGCTGGCCGAAGAACTGATCGAACAGTACGAAAACAAGGAAATCGACCGCGTGGACCTCATCTATCACCGCTTCGGAAGCACAAGTTCGCAGCGCCTCGTCGTCGAACCCTTCCTCCCTCTCCTGCCGCCCGCGCCGGAAAACGCCACCACCCTACCACCCACGGACTATATCCTCGAACCCGACCGCCACACACTGATGGCCGCCCTGATCCCGCAAAACCTCAAACTCCACCTCTACACCGCACTGCTCCATTCCAACGCATCGGAACACGCCACCCGCATGATTGCCATGCAGACCGCCACCGACAACGCCGACGAGCTTGTCGACGAGCTTACCGTCGCCTACAACAAATCACGCCAGCAGGCCATCACAAGCGAACTGCTCGACATCGTAGGCGGTACGGTAAACCGGTAACCCCCCCTCCGCAACGCGCCGATCCCGCCCGTGAAACCTGTCGGACCCGGGTGTGTGCTGAACGATGAACGTCATTAACTATGAACGATGAACGGGGGGGAGGCGACGTTTATATCCCGTACCCGTCGGGACAGAGAAATCCTATCCCGAACTCAGGTTTTTATCTCGGGAAAAATACGGCGCCTCAAAAAAAAAGAATGAGATCTGTTTTTTTATATTCGATACAGGGGCAGACACGCAGGTCTGCCCCTACGCACCTCCACGGTTTGTCGCATGCAGGGGCAGACCTGCGTGTCTGCCCCGTTCGCCGGTGACGCGGACAGGCATATCCCCTCACCCGATTACGGGGATCTTTGCCGTTGTCTTTCTTTTATCTCAGGAAAAATACGGCGCCTCAAAAAAAAAGAATGAGCCGTAATCGTCAAAACATGGCGTGAGAATTGAAAAAACAGTGAATTTTTTCCCGTAATTTTATGCATGCATATAAAATGGATGTAAGGACAGCGTGCGGCATGATTCCGCAGATAATACTGCATCACAGGACTGCATACGGCATGATGCAGCGAACAGTACTGCATTGCAGGATGGCACACCGCATTGTACGGCAGATATTACTGCATTGCAGGACGGCATGCGGCACAGCGCCGCGGACGGTACTGCACTGCAGGACGGCGTGCGGCACGGTGCCGCAGAAGGTACTGCACGGCAGGACGGCGTGCGGCATCGTGCCGCAGACGGTACTGCACCGCAGGACGGCGTGCGGCACGGTGCCGCAGACGGTACTGCACAGCAGGACGGCGTGCGGCACGGTGCCGCGGACGGTACTGCACTGCAGGACGGCGTGCGGCATCGTGCCGCGAGTCGTCCTGCAATGCAGCGAGCAACATATCAACGGTTTACGAATCGCGTCATGGTGCAGGACGGTATGCGGCACGGTGCGCAACGTAATCCTGCATGATGTGCACGGGCTGAGTGAGTGGATTTGCTTATACTGTGTGCGGCATGGTTTTATAAACTGTGAACGATGCACGATGCCCGGATTCATCGTTCATCGTTCATTGTTCACAGTCCACGATGTCATGCCGCGCACAGCATGTTTATTTCACGTGCCTGCAAGCATCCCCGGCGGATCAAAAAAAGCCGGGGCGGAAGATTGAAAAATCCCGCCCCGGCGTGCATCGCGTGTGTCGCTATTTCCGTGTGTCGCTACATCTGTATTTCTACCGTTTCCGTCATGTTATAGCGTCCGGCGCTGTTTTCGCAGCGGGCGCCGGCGCGGATGTAGTACTTGCGTCCCGGGACGTAGTTGTCGAGCGTCACCGAGACGGGGCGTCCCATGTCGTCGTCGCTCAGGGCGACGGCTTCCGTGCTGATGTCGGATTCGAAGACGATGGTTCCCACGTAAGGCGTTTTCGACGAAGCGAATATGCGATAGTCCTGCGGCTTCGTGGAGGCGACGTTTTTCGTCGGCGTGAAGGATACTCTCACCGTGGTGGCGCCGTCTTTGACGATGGACACGTTGTGGAAGCTGATGTAGGGCGTGACGGTGAAATCGACCGTCACGGTGCCGCCCTGTTTGACTTCGACCGTTTTCGGTTCGGGCGTCACGAAGGCGCCTTCGACGGGCGTGATTTCGTAGGTGCCGGCAAACAGCTTGGTGTTGTTGAACGTGCCGTCGGCTTTTCCCCAGAAATACTGTGCGACGGGGTTTTCGCTCCAGCTGATTTCGTCGTAGCGGATGCGGAAGCCGTCAGGCTGTTCGGTGAGGATCGGGTTGCCGCTCAGGGCGTCGATTACCCGGCCCGTGATCGTGCCGTCGGGGCCGCTGTAGTTGTCCGTTTCGCACGATATCAGGCACGCGGCGATGCATGCGCCGCATGCAAACAATATTGAATGAGTCTTTTTCATCTGAATGTAATTATAGGATTAGTAACCCGGATTCTGTACGAGGAGCGTGTTCTTCTGAATTTCGGCTTCGGGTACTTTCTGGTAGTACAGTATCGGCTGGAAGGTGTACCTGAATTCGGTGAAGACCGTCTTTTTCATGTAATACTTCTGCTCGTCCCAGACGTAAATCGGCCAAAGGACTTTCATTTCGCGGTTGGAAAATTCGCGGTCGAAGGTTCGCCAGCGTTTCAGGTCCCAGAAGATTTTGTTTTCGAAAAACAGTTCCATGCGCCGTTCCTTTCGGACGAGGTCGACGGTCAGGTCCGAGGCGGTATATTCGCGCCGGGCGCCGGCTCGTTCGCGGATGGCCTTCATGCAGGCCACGGCGTCGTCGACCTTCGACGCGTCGCCGAACGACTGCAGTTCCATGCCCGCTTCGGCGCGTATGAGCAGCATTTCGGCATAGCGCATTTCTATCCACGGCGTTTCCGTGCGGTCGAGCGATACTTCCGAGCGGGGGATGGCCGGATTCAGCCATTTGCGCATGTAGAAACCGGTGGAGGTCGTTTCGTTGTATCCCATTCCGCTGGCGCCCTGATACGTCATGCCGTTGTATTCGTCGTTGAAGCTGTCGGTCGAGGTCATGTCGGTGATGGCGCGGCCCGCTTCCACGATGCCTTTTCTCACGTCGATCACGACGCCCTTGTATTCGTCGCCCGGGAAGATGACGATTCCCTTCAGCCGCGGTTCGGCTTTGGCGAACAGATCCATCCTGTCGGCGTACAAGACGGGCGCGTCGTCCGTGCCGGTTTCCAGGATGAAGGGATTGCCGTCGATGTCGTCAAAGCGTTCGATGAAGTCGACCGTCGGATTGCCGCGGCTCGAATAGTTCTGCGCGCCGCGTATCTGCCAGGGGATCATGAACAGTTCGAAATGATGCGCATAGTCGGGATACTTGAAGTATTTCACGAACATGTTTTCCGTGCTGCTCTGGTCCAGGAAGATATTGGAATAGTTGGCCGCCGGGTCGCCGCCCTTGTTGTACAGTTCGTATCCGCCTGCGGCCGTTGCCGCCGCCGCGTCGAAGGCCGTCTGGAAGTATCCCCGCGCCAGTTCGGCGGGAATGCCCAGCAGGCCGTTCAGCTGCACGGCGCCGTACTTGGCCACCGAGGCGGCGTAGAGTGCCACGCGCGCCTTCATGCCGTAGGCGATATGTCGGTTGGCGCGTCCGGCGGCCAGGCTGCTGACCGGAAGCAGACGGATGGCTTCATCCAGGTCGGAGAGGATGAAGTCGATGCAGTCCGCCTCCCTGTCGCGCGGTCGCTTGAGTTCGTCGACCGACTGGCCGGTATAGTTGAGCACCTCCTTCACGATGGGTATGCCGCCGTAGCGTTTCACCATCGCATAGTAGTGATAGGCGCGCAGGAAGTAAATCTCGCCCAGCCAGGCGTCGACCGTGCTTGCGGGAAACGCGTCGGCATAGGCCGGAAATTCCTGCAGGAAATAGTTCATGTTGCGCACGGGCGCATAGTTCCAGTAGTTGAAATCCGTCCCGCTCAGGTTGCCGCGGCGGGGATTGGGATTCATCGTCTCGTCGGTATAGTCCTGCACGCTGCCTTCCGGATTCGAACGCATGCCGCCGGCATTGGTCATGAAATCTTCGATGGGCAGGTCTCTGTAAAGCCGCGCCATGTAAGCCGTAATTCCCGATTCGGAAGTAAAGGCTTCCCGGTCTCCCACGATGTTTATCGGTGGAACATCCAGTTCGTTGCAGGCAAGAAAAACGGTCGCAACGATACTCGTCCATATCAATTTATTTTTTATCATAATATAATCCTCCTGTTGTTAGAATGAAATATTTACGCCGAAGTTGAACGTCTGGTTCAGCGGGTATATGTATCCGTAATCTTCAGCCGTATGTTCCGGGTCGCAGTATACAAGTCCCGTAAAGGTAAGCAGGTTGTATCCGCTGAAGAAGATCCTGGCCGACTGCAGCCCGGCCACCTTCGACACGCGCCCCGGCAGGGTATATCCCACTTCCAGGCTTTTGAGGCGCAGATAGGATGCGTTCTGAATCCAGTACGTGGACTGCGGGATGATGAAGTCGCTCCGCCCGTTGTCTCTGAAAGTGGAAGGAAAACTGCCTGCCACCCAGGCGCTGTTCGGGTCGAGCTGGTCTTCGCGGTGCCAGCGGTCGAGGAACATGTCCAGGCCGTTGCGGTTCCACGGCAGCGGCATTTCCAGCTGTTCGGGATAGCGAAGCCAGCTCATGGCCGTTCCCTGGAAGACGATGTTCAGGTCGAAGTGCCTGTATTCGGCCCCAAGACTCAGCCCATAGTTCAGGAGCGGCATGCCTCCGTTATAGAGCGGATTGTTGTTGTCGTCGCGCTTGCGGATGGAACTGCTGATGCCGATCGGGTGGATGTCGTTGTCGTCGATGATGCCGTCGCCGTTCCAGTCGTCGTAAATCAGGTCGCCGGGCAGCATCAGCGAATTGCCGCGGCTCTTGTTGTAAACCGTGCCGGAGGCAAAAATATCGTCGAACGACTGGAAGCGTCCCGTATTCTCCCATCCCCACCACACGTCGTTCCAGCGTCCGTTCTGGTTGTTGCGCCAGTCGAGATACGAGTTGCCCTGACGGGCGATTTCACGGTATTTCCATTTCGTGCGTGCCATCGACATGTTGCCGGACACGTGATAGGAAAAGTCTTTCCCCAGTCTGTGCCGGTGCGTGAGCGTCAGTTCGAAGCCTCTCGTCTGGTCGCTTTCCAGGTTCTCCTCCGGCAGGTTGGCGCCGACCAGTCCCGGAAGGCTCTCGCTGCGCGTGGCCAGCAGGTTCGAACGGTCGCGCTGAAACGCATCCACGCCGATGCCCAGCATGCCGTGCCACAGGTCCACGTCCACGCCCACATTCAGTACGGCCGCCTCGAACCACGTGATATTCGGATTGGGCATGCCCCGCATACCGAAGGCGCTCACGTAGTTTCCGCCGAAGACGTATCCGCCGTCGGGAAACGTATAGCCCGAAAGGAACTGATAGCTCGAAGCGTTGTCGTCGCCCATGATCCCGTAGGAAACACGCCACTTGAGGTTCGACAGATTACGGAACGCATCGTTGTCCCTGATAAACGATTCTTCGGACATGCGCCAGCCGAGCGAGCCTGCGGGGAAGAAACCCCACTGGTGTCCGGCCAGGAATTTGGACGAACCGTCGTAGCGGAAACTGAACTCGGCGATGTAGCGCGAGGCATAGTCGTAGTTCAGACGCCCCACCCATGCCTTGTTCGTATAATGATAAAGATCGTTTTTGTCCGTACTCATGCTTCCCACCTGATTGGTGCTGTTTCCGGCGAAGATCTGGTCCAGCGCGTCCATGCTGTAGTCCCGCTGGGCGTAGAAATTGTCGGCCTCCCGGTTGCCTTCCTCATACAGGAGCAGGGCGCCCACGTGGTGATTCGAATCGATCGTCCGGTTGTAGTTCAGCGAGAGCTGCAGCAGCGAGTTCTTGAAACCGTAATACCTTCGGGTCAGGCGCGTCGGCGCATTGACGGCGGCAGCCACATAGCGGCTGTTCGCATCGTCGTAGGTATAGAGGTTAAACGACTTGCGGAAATTCTTGTCTTCATATTCCTTGTAGTCGTAGCTGTACATGCCCTTGGCCTTGAGTCCGCTCACCCGGGGCACGTCCCATTCCAGCGCCATATTTGTCTGTATGATGCGTTGATTTCGCCGCTGATAGCCCGACTTTTCCGCATCCGTCATGTATTCGGGATGCAATCCGTCGGCTGCGAAAAAGGGATAGTTCGGGTCGTCGTTCACGTAGTAGGGATTCAGCGGTATCTGTGTCCAGAATCCTTTGAAGAGGTTCCACGTGGACCACGACGAAGGCTGGTTTTTAGTATCCTGCGTCAGATTGACGAAGACGTCCATCTGAAGCCCCTTTGCCAGTTCGGCCGTCACGTTGGAACGGAGATTGAAACGATTGTAGTATAAATCGTTGCTTTTCCAGAAACCCTCCTGATCGTTATAGGCAAAGTTCACGAAATAGGTCAGTTTCTCCGTGCCGCCGGTAGCGCTCAGGCTGTGCTGTGTCTGGAAGGCGTTTTCGCGCATGGTGGCCGACTGCCAGTCCGTCGACACCCTGCTACCGTTCAGGTAAGGATCGAACGACGATTGCGGATAGGAAGGCGTGAGGCTTCCGCCGTTGAAGGCCTTCTCGTTCTGCAGCTGCATGAATCCGATGGCATCCAGCGGCTGCGGCTGGTTGATCATGTGCTGCATGCCTGCATAGCCGTTGTAGTCCAGACGGAAAGCGGAGCCTTTCGTGCCTTTCTTGGTGGTGACCAGCACGACGCCGTTTGCCGCCCTGACGCCGTAGATGGAAGCCGAGGCGTCCTTGAGCACCGAGATGGATTCGATTTCGTTCGGATCCAGGCGGTTGAAGTTGTCGCGCGGCACGCCGTCAACGATAATCAGCGGCGCACCCATGCCGCGAATCTGGAAATCGTTGGAGTAGGCGCCGGGTTCCGACGTCTTCTGGGTAATCTTCACCCCGGCAATCTTGCCGGAGAGCATGTTTTCGACGTTTTCACTTTTGGTCGTCAGAATCTCCTCGCTGTTGATGGCGGCGATGGCGCCCGTCAGCGTGAGCTTCTTCTGCGTGCCGTAGCCGACGACAACGACTTCTTCCAACGATTGCGTGTCTTCTGCCAGTCTGATGGTCAGCGAAACGCCCCCCCCGATAATGCGCTGATCTCCTGCGTAATATATCCGATGAAGGAAATCTGCAGGATGGCATTCTCCTGTACGTTCAGCGAGAAGCTGCCTTCCGGATTGGTCACTGTTCCGTTGACGGTACCCTTTTCCATTACATTGGCGCCGATAACCGGTTCGCCGTTTTCGTCGACGACCGTACCGGTGACGCGCCGCTGCGGATTGTTCTGCTGCGGACCGGCCGGTTGTTCACGGCGGGGTATGAGGGCGATCTGACGGTTCGTAATGTCGAACGTCAGGTTCGTCGGTTGCAGCATCGTAGCCATGGCCTTGTCGATGTCCTGTCCGGCTGCATCGAGGCTGACCCGTTGCCGGAGATCCGTTTTTCCGGCATCGTAAAAAAACGTGTAGTTACTGGCTGCTTCTACTTTCTTGATGGCTTCCGACAGTGGAAGGTTCGAAAAGACAAGCGTGAGTTTTTCGAGCATTTCTCCTGCACGGGCCTGGATGGTGAAAAATAAAAAAATCAAAAAAGCGACAAAATAAAGTTTTCTTTTTATAAACATTCTCGTGTTCTTCATACTTTTGCAAAATTATTGATTGATATTTCGAATCGCGGTCGGAAAAAAATTCCGTTTCGAACGCGGATTCGGGTGTTTTTCTCGATGGAGGTTTTTTTCCTCCCGTGGCTGTCGGGACGGTATTTCCCGGCGGCCACTTTTTTCTTTCATTCGTGTTGTTTCATAGGCAATTATTTTTTTGTGAGTTTGACATTTCTTATTGTAACGGTCCGGTCTTCGCCGAAGGAATACCGGATGGGATTGATGCGCGACATGATGCGGAGCACGGTTTCGAGCGGCTCGTCCGTGATGGTGAACGTGTAGGTCTGCGTTTCGGCAATCGACGCGTCGAGCCGGATGTCGACATTGTACCAGCGTTCCAGGTAACGACAGATATGGCTGAGCGATTGGGCCTCGAACGAGCAGGCGTTGCCGGCCCAGCAGGCTTCGACGGCGATGTCGTCGTTCACGGTAGAGAGTTGTCGGGTTGTGCGGTCGAAAGAGGCGATTTTGCCGGGCGTCATGGCCAGCGTCCGTTCGCCGGCCGACATGTTGACGCTGCCGTCCAGCAGGGCGACGCGTATGTCGGCTTCCGCAGGGTATGCATGGACGTTGAACCGCGTGCCGAAGACTTCGACGCGCACCTCGTCGGCCCGTACCGTAAACAGGCGGCGGTCATCTTTCCGCACGTCGAAAAGCGCTTCGCCGTCGAGCGTCACTTCGCGGTTGTGAAGAAAGGGTGTTTCGTACGTCAGCGTCGAGCCGACATTCAGCCATACAAGGCTGCCGTCCGGCAGGACGACTTGCGTCTTTCCGTTCACCGCGGTGCAGGTATGGAGATTCGTTTCCGGCTTCGACCGGGTTTCGCCGAACCGGTAGGCGGCGGCGAAGACGATGAACAGCAATACGGCGGCGGCGGCAACGGCCGCACGGACGGCATGCAGGGACACGGACAGGCGGCGTTTCTTTTTCGTCCCGCGCATCCGCGCTTCCAGTTGTTTCCAGAAATAGTCCCTGTCGGGGTTGTAGGATGACGATTCGCGGCGTATCTCGTCCCACAGGGATACGATTTCCCCGTAGAGCATGTCGTTTTCGCCGGTATCGCGCCATTGTGTCAACGCAGCTTCCTGTTCGGTATCGGTTTCTTTTTTCAGATGGGAGATCAGCAGGTCCCACGGAATATGTTTCGTCATTCGTTCGATTCGGTTTATGGAAAGACACATCAAACGGGGTTAACCCTACAGTTTTTTTGAAAAAAAATTTATTCGCCGTCCGGACGGACTTTTACGTGCGCGTATATTTCCATCGTCTGTGCGTCCAGAACCAGAAAGCCGGTTCGCGAAGGATGCTGCGCTCCATCAGGCGCGTATATTTTTCGGTGATGGCAAATTCGGACATCTCGCGCGGACGGTCGGTGACGAGTTCGAAATCCACGGTATAATAGCCCCGCTTCACTTTCCTTACGTCGGCAAAGATGACGGGCAGGTCGAGTTTGACGGCCAGCCGTTCGGCGCCGGTAAACACGGCCGTGTCCTGGTTGAGAAACGTTGTCCGGTAATGAATGTTCGTGCCGGTGGGCGTCTGATCGGCCACGAATACGACCAGCGACGGCGTCTTTGTCTGCCTGAGATGAAGCACGTCGCGCACGACGTCGCGCTTCTTCATCCCGAACGATCCGAAGCGCGTCCGCATGTATATGAACAGCCTGTCGAAAGCTTTGTTGCCAAGCGGCTTGTATACATGATAAATCTGCAGTTTCACATCGAACAGACCGGTGAAGCCCGTCAGCCATTCCCAGTTGCCGTAATGTCCCAGCAGCATGAGCACGCAGGTGTGGCCGTCGGCAAACAGAGGATTGACGATTTCGGGATTGCGCAGGTGCGCCCGGCGAAGCAGTTCGGCGTGCGAAATGCCTGCCAGCTTGACGGTCTCCACGATATAGTCGGTAAAATGGCGGTAAAACTTGCGTTCCATCTGCTGCCGTTCGTGTTCGCTTTTTTCGGGAAACGCATACCGCATGTTGTCGCGAACGACTTGTCGTCGGTATCTTATCACCCTGTATGCAAGAAAATAAAGTATATCCGCCCATACGTAGAGCACGCGCATCGGCAGCAGTGCATGCGCTTTCACCCAAAGGTAGAGAATCGTATATGCGATATTGTGCATCATCGTCTAATCGATAAAGTTGCATGTAAGCGCCGTGCCGTCGCCGTTCCACGCCTCCGGCCGCACGCGCGTGATGCGGTTCACGGCATCTGCCCGGTAGGGCGCTTCCGTCCTGACGTAGTTGGCCGTGAATCCGTACATTTTATTTCCCCGGCGTGTATGTTCGAACAGCGCTTCCGCCGTCTGCCCGATTTGGGATTCGTAGAACTGTTTCCATTTCAGGGCGGAAAGTTCCAGCAGGCGTCTGCTGCGCTGCTGCTTGACGTCCGGGGGAACAGCCGGTTCGATTTTGAGCGCCTGCGTACCCGGACGTTCAGAATAATGAAACACATGCAACTGCGAAACGGGCAGCTGCCCGACGAAGGCGCAGCTCTCTTCGAAGCATGCTTCCGTTTCGCCTCTTGCGCCGACAATGATGTCCACGCCAATGAACGCTTCGGGCATCAGCGTCTTTATTTTCTCTATCCGCCGGCGAAACAGTCCCGTATCGTAGCGCCGCCGCATCAGTCGCAGCACTTCGTCGCTTCCGCTCTGCAGCGGGATATGAAAATGCGGTGCGAAGCGTTTGCTTTCCGCCATGAAAGCGATGATTTCGTCCGTAATCAGATTCGGCTCGACGGACGAGATGCGGTAGCGTTCGATGCCCTCCACGCCGTCCAGTGCGCGCAGCAGATCGTGAAACGTTTCGCCCGTGCTTTTCCCGAAGTCGCCGATATTGACGCCCGTCAGGACAATCTCCTTTCCGCCTTCGCGCGCCACCCGGTCGGCCTGCGCGACCATGTCGCCGATGCATCCGTTGCGGCTGCGGCCGCGGGCGAAGGGAATGGTGCAGTACGAGCAGTAATAGTCGCAGCCGTCCTGTACCTTGAGGAAATGGCGCGTGCGGTCGCCGGCCGAGCATGACGGGACGAACGCCCGCATCTCCTGCGCCGGCGAAGTGACGACGGCACCGGCAGTCGGCGTCTCCGTCATTCGATTCAGATACTGCATGACATGCGTCTTCTGGGCGTTTCCGAGCACCAGGTCCACGCCTTCGATGCGCGCGACGGCTTCGGGCCGGAGCTGGGCGTAGCAGCCGGTCGCGACAATGAATGCCTTCGGGTGGCGCCGGTGGATGCGGCGTATCAACTGCCGGCATTTCCGGTCGGCCAGTTCGGTCACGGAACATGTGTTAATCACGCAGATATCCGCCTGCTCGCCGGCGTGCGCCCTGCGAATGCCGTGACCGGCCAGTTCTTTCCCGATGGCGGATGTCTCCGCAAAGTTAAGTTTGCAGCCCAGCGTGTAATAGGCAGCCGTCCTGTTTTCGATGATCTCCGGATCCGTCATGACGCGCCGTGTCGGTTAGTTTTTGAGTAAAAGGTCGATAGCCGTTTCGATAAGCGTATCTCGTCCCTTGTCGATGTCGTCCGGCTGCATTATCACCCGGACGTCCGGTTCGATGCCGTCTTCGGTACAAATCTTTTCGACGTCGAGCATGGGCGACGCCGAGAAGCGTACCCGCCAGCCGTTGGGCAGTTCCGAGTTGAAAGGCAGGCCGCTGCCTCCGCCCGTGCGGTCGCCCATGACGACGACCTGCGGAAGGTAGCGCATCTTGTTCACGAAATCGTTCGTCGCGCTGTAGCTGTGGCGGTTGGTCAGCACGACCACGGGGCGGAGCCATCGCGTGTACTGTGACGGCTTCAGTTCGATGGGATAGAGCGGCGAAAAATCGCTGTGCCCCGGCCCTGTCTTGTGCATGATGTATCCGGCGACGATGTCTTCGTCCAGAAAACGGGATGCGATGCGTTCGGAATAACTCAGCGAGCCGCCGCCGTTTTCGCGCACGTCGATAATCATCCCTTTGCAATCCTTGAAATACATGAACATTTCGTTCAGCCCCGAATCGCTGATCGAACTCGAAAAACTGCCGTAATACATGTATCCGATTCTGTCGCCGGCAAGTCGCCGGTACTTTGCGCCGCCGGTGATTTTGTAGTCGGTGCCGAGATAGCTGTTGTGGATGTTTTCGTTGAAATTGCGCGGGTAGTTTTCGTACCAGTCCCAGTAGCGCGCCACGTCGAACGACGAGATCAGGTTCGTATGCCCGTCCTTCAGTTCGGAAAGCATGTCGCCCAGCAAATCGAACAGTTCATATTTGTCCAGCGTGTCGGATACTTGCCGGCCGTATTTCGCATGCACTTCGTCCCAATCCACATTTTTATATTCGAAAAAGCAGTAATGCTCGTCGATAATTCGCCACAGCGCCTCGAAATTGGTTTCCGGGTCCATGGTGTAGACATCTGTCTTTTCGCAGCCTGCGAGCGAGAGCGCAACGATGATCGCCCCGATGACAGGAAACCTGTTCGCCGGGAAGAAAGAAAAAGCATGCCGTATGAATCCTCTGTTTCCTGCGTTCATCTCAATAAAAGGCGCTTTGATATAAATGTTTATTTTTCAATCGTTTTCCACTGAACGTGATAAATTCTTTCGCAACACCGAACATGATGTTGTGCGATACGTGATGCACTTCGATTTTATTTATGTCAGTATAGTACAGCTTATTGAGATATCCGACGCGAATCGTGAGGTTTCCCAGTGGAAAATCGAGCGTCGCATAGTTGCGCATGGCAAATTTGTTGTGAAACGAGGCGAAGTGGACGATTCCGTCGTAGTTGCCCAATCCGAAAATCTCGTAGTACGACTGTTCGTAGCCGGGAGCGAAGGCGGCGCCGATAAAAGGGATATTCATCTGATAACGAAATGTCAGCGGATACTTTTTCAGATTGAACGAGTAGATGGCTGCCGCCGAAAAATCCAGGTCGACATCGGCGCTCAATGCGAAAGGATTGTTGCTGCCCTGCGTGTTGTAGAGGAAGCCCAGCAATCCGTGCACGGCGCTTCCGGCCAGCAGTTTCAACTGTGGCGACAGGTAGAAACGGTAATGGTAGCCGTATGAATATTCGGCAAAGCCCGAAAGTTCGCCGATGGTTTCTGCAGGGTTGAGTGTCGAAGACAGGTCGGCATACAGAATCTGCTGCACCGAGAGGTGATGATCAAGAAGAGAGGTGATGCGCATCCGTTCGTTCATAAACTGTACGCCCCATCCCGAATATCTGATATTGTCGGACAGGTAATTGTTTTTTATATTGAAATGCCCGATGCCGACCAGCGTCCCTTCGTTTATGGATAAGGGTACTTCGCGGTCGTCCATCTGTGCCGCGAGGGACGGGCATATCAGGCATAGAATGCATGCTGTCAAATGTTTTATTTTCATACTTGGTCATCAAAAAGATTCATCTGTCCGGACGGGTGCGCTTCGTCGTTTTCGCCGGCCGTTTCGACCGTCTGCGGAACGGCGTCGTTTTCTGCGGACGACGTTTCGGGTGATACATGTGCGGGGTCCAGTTCATTTACGGTTGCCACTTCGTATGTTGTCACACGTTTGCCTTTGGCTCTGAAGCTCTTCACGCTGATAAACTGTTCCGCATCGATCACGAGCGGTTCACGGAAGCCGTCGTTGCCGCCGAATACCACTTCGATGCGCGGATACGTTTCGTCCGTGAGCAAATATAGTGTACTTTTTTGGTTCTCGCCAAGAAAGGTTTGTTTTTTATTTCCGGCTTCGAGTGTAAATCGCTTCAGATAAGGATATTGTTGATCGGCGTCGAAGAGTACGGCCGTCCATATTTTCGCGATGTCGAACTTCTCGATCACCATGATGCTGTCTTCGTAGTGATTGCTGAGATCGAAACCGGTCGTGTAGAACTCGCCGTTACGCAGGACGACGAGAATCAGGTCTTCGCTTTGAAATTCGCCGAGTTCTTCGCCGCGCCCGTCGTAGTTGAGGCGCAACACGTCGTGGTCGAACCATACCATGCGTCCTCCGAGTGTGGAGGTGCCTTTCTGTTTGAGCGATATTTTGTGTATTTCGGCTTTTGTGAGTATGTTGCCTATCGACGAGCGTCCCTTGATCAGTATTTCGCTGAAATCTTTTTCGAAGACGAGCGTTTTCTGGCGGAGTTTGGGTTTGAGGATCACCTTGACGGTTTCGGCTTCGCCGTTCGGGTTGGCGCTGAAATACAGGATGCGCGAGTTGGATGTGCCTTTCGTCACGGCGTATTCCTTGTCGCGCGTCACGCCGGTGACGGCAAAACGTTTTATGAAATTGCAGCCGATCTTGCCGTCGCGGTATATGAGGTTGTAGATGGTACGGTTATCGTTACGTTTGAAGATGTTTGCATAAATCACGAACTTTCCGACAAACACTTTTTCGCTCACGCGGATGATCTTGTACGTGCCGTCGCGATAGAAGAGGATCACGTCGTCTATGTTCGAGCAGTTGCATATAAATTCGTCCTTTTTCAGGCTTGTCCCGATGAATCCTTCTTCCCTGTTGATGTACAGTTTTTCGTTTGCTTCGATGACTTTGCTGGCTTCAATCGTGTCGAAACTGCGTATTTCGGTGCGGCGCGGGTAGGCGGCGCCGTATTTTTCCTTCAGCATCAGGTACCAGTCGACGGTATATTCGACAATGTGTTCGAGGTGGCGTGTGATGTCGGCAAGTTCTTTTTTGATCCGGGCAATAAGTTCGTCGCTCCTGCCGGCATTGAACTTGAGGATCCGCGCCATTTTTATCTCCATCAATTTGAGGATGTCGTCGGCGGTTATTTCCCGGATCAGGTCGGGTTCGAAAGGTTTCAGTCGCAGCATGACGTGGGCTACGGCCTTGTCCATGTTGCGGGCGTTTTCAAATTCTTCGTCCTTGTAGATGCGCGCTTCGATAAAGATGCGTTCCAGCGAAGCGAAAAACAATGCTTCTTCCTGCTCCGACCGGCTTATTTCAAGCTCCGTACGCAACAGATGAAGTGTCTGATCCGTCGAATGGCGGAGTATGTGGCCGACGTTCAGGAAATACGGTTTGTTGTTTTCGATGATGCAGCAGTTGGGCGAGATGCTGATTTCGCAATCCGAAAAGGCATACAGCGCGTCGATCGTCTTGTCCGACGATACGCCCGGCGCCAGATGCACGAGAATCTCCACATCGCGCGCCGTATTGTCATCTATTTTCCGGATTTTTATTTTGCCCTTGTCGTTGGCTTTCAGGATAGAGTCGATCAGCGACGATGTTGTGCGTCCGAAAGGTATTTCGTTTATGACGAGCGTCTTGTTGTCCAGTTTATTGATTTTCGCGCGCACTTTGACCGCGCCGCCGCGCTCGCCGTCGTTATATCGCGACACGTCGACGAATCCGCCTGTCTGGAAGTCGGGATAGAGCGTAAACGCTTCTTCTTTCAGACAGGCGATTGAGGCGTCGATCAGTTCATTGAAGTTATGAGGCAGAATCTTGGAGGCAAGACCGACGGCAATGCCCTCGACGCCCTGCGCCAGCAGAAGCGGAAATTTGACCGGCAGACAGACCGGTTCTCTGTTACGGCCGTCGTACGACAGTTTCCACGTGGTGGTTTTGGGATTGAAAAGTGTTTCGAGGGCAAATTTCGACAGGCGTGCTTCGATGTAGCGCGGTGCGGCGGCGCCGTCGCCCGTCAGTATATTGCCCCAGTTGCCCTGACAGTCGACGAGCAGGTCTTTCTGTCCCAGCTGCACCAGCGCGTCGCCGATGGACGCGTCGCCATGCGGATGGAATTGCATTGTGTGGCCGATGATATTCGCGACCTTGTTGTAGCGGCCGTCGTCCAGCCGCTTCATCGAATACAGGATGCGCCGCTGCACCGGTTTCAGCCCGTCGTTGATGTGCGGCACGGCGCGTTCGAGGATCACGTACGAGGCGTAGTCCAGAAACCAGCTCTGATACATGCCGGGAAGATGATGAATCACATCGGTATGGGCCACGGGCACTTTATAACCCGAGCGCGAAACAACTTCTTCTTCAAGAATTTCCGCATCTTCCGGCGCAACAGTATCTGCGTCTTCCGGCAAAAATATTTCGTATTGCTCCTGTTCGTTTTTTTCTTCCGGTGCCATTGGCGTGTGTCATTTTTTATGCGCCGGCAAATGTACGAAAAAAATGGAAAGAAACAATCGGAGGTTGCATTCGGGTGCAATGCAAACAGTCGATTTTTTATTATTGAGTCTGTCACTGTACAACAGGCGAGCTTCGCCGTTTGTGAGGTTGCGACAATTTGAAATGCATCCGGTGCATGGACTGCAAATTCGCACCCGCAGGGAAGTGAATACGGATAAAACTCCGTCAATTTCAGCGCTGCCGGATGAAGTTCATGCACTGCTTGGAGGCATCCGGCGCAACGCCCCCTTCAATCGAATGTTAATAATTACAAATCGCCGATTATAATACCTAAACCTTACTGTCCGCGTGAGAGGATTTCTTCGATCCGCTCCAGGTCCAGACCGGTAACAAGCCGGATTTGCTCCAGCGGAATTCCGTTGCGACTGCAGGTGATGACTACTTCCGCTTTGCCTTCCGCCCGTCCTTCCGCTTTGCCTTTCGCTTCGCCTTTCGCCATACCGATGGCTTCGCCTTCCTTCCGGCCTTCCGCTTTACCTTCCTCCCATCCCTCTGCTTTGCCTTCCTCCCATCCCTTAGCCAGGGCGTCGACGTAGAATGTGCGTTCGACGCGGATCGCGTCCAGGTATTTTTCATACGTTTCGAGCTGCGACTTTGTGTACGAAGTGCGTTCCAGATACCGTACCGCATCGCACGTGACTTCGTTGTCCAGCAGTTCCTGAGGCACCCGCTCCGAGGCGTTCCCTATTTGCGTCAGGAACGTCAGCCAGAGG
>JAIRYD010000214.1 GCA_031267935.1 Tannerella sp. | reverse complement strand
CGCTGGTCGATGCAGCTATGGAATATCTTAACGGCTGAAAACATTTTGATTCGTCATGTTCAGCCGCTTATCGTTCTTTTTTAGATTCTTCGACAGCGGCGAAAAAAAATAATACTGCGCGGAGGGCTTGTTTATGTGAAAATAAATTGTACCTTTGCAGCCGCATTGTTTCTAAAGATGAGTTTTAAAAGGCAGATTTGCTAGCTCAGTCGGTAGAGCACATCCCTTTTAAGGATGGGGTCCTGGGTTCGAATCCCAGGCAAATCACAGGGTTTCTTCTCCGGAGCGGAATCGTCCATACCGCCACCAAGTCACGTGAAATAAATAAATGCAGCAGTCGAACAAACCATCCTGCCGGCCGTTTCCCGCATCCGGAGGATGCATCTCCGTGCACTTTTATTTTTTCTTTTATTCAAACACGGAGTACACAAAGAGAACTATGAACGATGAACTATGAATCCGGTCATCGTTCATCGTTAAACTCGCAATTTCAGACCGCGTGAAGTATATATCTTCTTTGTGTGCTCCGTGCACTCCGTGTTGAAAATAAACGGGAAAGGGCACGGAGATGCATCTTACGGTGCGGGAAGCCTTTATATGTTACTTATTTCGCATTTCTATATCGAACTCAGATTATGAGGAACGGTGTGCCGCGGACGCGGGGAGGTTTCCCGTTTCGTAACGGCCTCGTCCCGCCCCGTCTTTGCAATGCACATACATTACTCCGCGCGCAGCATGGAAGTCTTCTTATGTTTTATAAACATTTTTTTGTTTTATCGTCGACATAAATATGCTACATTTGCGCCCTCATAGAGAAAGATACCGTGTGATGAAAAAGATATGCTTTTGCCTGCTGGCATGGATTGTCGCCATAACAGGCTTTTCAAAAAACCGGACGCTGGAGGATGCGCGGGCGATTGCAGCATCCTTCTGCTCACAGCAGCTGTCCGTCAGGAGCGCACCCGGCGGAGTGCGTTTTACGCCTGCATACATCTGTACGGCCGACGACGGCGACGGCGACCTGCTGCGTGCAATGCCGGCCGGCGTCTGCTACTACGTATTCAATATCGGCGACGGCGACGGATTCATCATCATTGCCGGCGACGACCGTGCAAACGGCATCCTGGGCTACGCCACAAGCGGACGTTTCGACATCAACCACATACCCGGCAACTTCAGAAACTGGCTCGGCTTCTACCGCGCGGCGATGCAGCATATTGCCGCAATGCCCGATTCGCTCCTGCCGACCGTCCGCGACATGCACGAACTGGCCGACGTCGATGCCTATCCGGCCGAAGTGCGGCCGCTGCTGGGCCACATCGCCTGGGGACAGCGCGAACCTTTCAACCGGCTTTCTCCGCTCATTCCGGGCACGGACGAGCGCGCCGTCGCCGGATGCGTCGCCATCGGTATGGCGCAAATACTCAAATACTACGAATGGCCGGACAGAGGTACGGGCTTCAAGTCGTACATCTCGGAAAAATATCACATACGGCTGAACGCCGACTTTGCGCAGACGGCGTACGACTGGACCCGCATGCGCGACACCTATACCGGCGAAGCGGACGAGGACGAAAAGAATGCCGCCGCCCTGCTCGCCTATCATTGCGGAGTAGCCGCCGAAATGAACTACGGCTACGAAAGCAGCGCCAGCATGCAGATTGCCACCTTCGGGATGAAAGACCATTTCGGCTACGACCCCGGCATGCAGCAGTTCGAACGCGGTTTCTACACCACGCGCGAATGGTACAGCCTCCTCAAAAAAGAACTCAACGCCTCGCGGCCGGTCTTCTACGTGGGCGGACGCGAAAGCATGGCGGCGCACGCGTTCATCTGCGACGGATACGACGGCAACGGACTGTTCCATTTCAACTGGGGATGGGACGGATCGAACAACGGATATTTCAACGTGTCGGTCATCGAACCGCAAAACATGTTCGGATACAACGGCGGACAGAACATCGTGGCCGGGATCCAGCCCGCCCGCCCGGGTACACCACCCGTACTGCAGACGCAGTTCTTCATGGCAGACGACCGTCAGCCGGCCGTCTCGCGAAACACTTTCGGGCGAAACGAACGGTTCGGCTTTTCGGCCGGCGCATACCACACCACCGTTTCGTCCTTCTCGGGCGAAATCGGCCTCGGACTGTATCGTGGCGACGAACTGACCGCCGTCCTGCATCGCGACGCGCTCAGCAACCTCCACCATCACGAAATCCGCGCCATCGACGATTCGATCTCCATCCCCCGCATGATTGCAGACGGCAACTATACCCTGCACGTCATTTCCTCGGCCGACGGCATACAGTGGAAACAGGTCCGCAGCCGCATCATGACGCCCGCCGGCATGCACGTCGCCCTCGATCACGGAACCGTCACACTGTCCGCCCCCACGGACGGCGTTCCCGACGTAGCGCTCGAAAAACTGACGCCGCAGACGGAATTTTATGCCGGCACATACTACGGCCTTGTCGAAGCCGCCCTCGCAAACAACGGCAGCGAAGAAGCCTTTACCGCCCTCCGGTTCATATTCCTGCCGCCCTACACGCTCATAGACGATTATCTCCGCGACGGAATAAATGCCCGGTACGTCAGGCAGGAAGAAGTGAAATTCATCCTGCTGAATCCGGGCGAGAGAAAAACCATCGTCTACCGGCCGAATATCACGATTCCCGCAGGCGCCTATTTCCTGTATGTCGTCGAAGATGCCACAAACAAATGTCTGAATCCCAACATCCCTCCGCGCATCACCGTGCAGCCCGAACCCGCGCTGGCGCTGATCGGAAAAATATCGTTTCCCGGCGAACAGGTGCATGGCGGAGACACGTTTACCCTCGCCATCAAAAATAACGGCGCAGATTTCGAAGGCTACATATTCACGGATCTCCTCGACCGGGAGACGGAACGGCTCGCGGGCAGCCTGGCGCCGCAACCCGTCAAACTGCGTCAAAAAGAAGAAATAACAATGGAGATCATATTCGACGTACAGCCCGAACTTCTTCCGGGCGACTACACGCTTCACCTGTCCTATGCCACCGCCCCTTCGAGAGACGGACTGATATTCGATTTCGCACCGAAGGAACATGCCTTTCTGGAAATAAGCGCCGAAAACATGTCTGCAGGCAGTCCGCCCGCACCCGCGGCATTCTCGTTTTACCCCAGTCCGGCCGAAGACATCCTGCACGTCCGGTCGGAAGCACGCATCAGGATCCTGCACCTCTACGGGCTGAACGGAAAACCCGCGCTCACGATTCGTCCCGGGGGAGCGGGCGCCGTCGCCATCCCCGTCCATCACCTCGCACCCGGCATATACATCCTGCGCTGCGAAACGGACGGCGGAATCCGGACGGTCAAGTTTGTCAAAATATAAAACCCGGGCGCAGTCCGCAGACTTCCTGCAGCACATAATCTTTGCCCTTCCGGAGATATTCGTCAAAAAGAATATCCGGATGCGGACGATTGCCGCTTTCGTCGGCAGCGCTGAAAGTGAAGGCATGCAACATGGCTTTTAATATCAGCGAATAATCTCTGCCATGTTTTTGCGCAAGGCGGATGGCGCCCACGAAACGGTCGTCCGGACCGAGCTTGCGGATACGGTCCTGCCCGACGCGGAAGACGGTATCTTTCAGGGCGCGGTTACGGAAACGGGCGAGCAGGTCGTCGATGTGCGCTTCGAGCGCTTGCCGGGTGAAGTCGGACGGATATTCGGCCATCAGAATCTCTGCCGCCTGCAGCATGACCACATGCGCGAAAGCATATACTTCCGGATCTTCCAGTACCTCGTAAATATACGTGGCGTTGGGATGCCTGTAATTCCCGTAATAGGCCACCGTGGCATGACCCAGGTTATGAATGAAAGCTTTGCGATCGACCCATGCGGCGATATTTTCTTTCGGCGCAAGCCCCTGCACATCCGGAACGGGGTTGCGGAGAGCCGCGCCGTCAAGAATCAGCGTGTTGTACGGCTCGGCAAAAACGGCAAGCGGGTCTTTTTCCATATCGGCCTGCGTCATGAGCGGAACCATCTTTCCGATACTTGTCTCCACCAGCCCGACGAACGAATCGAGAGGAAAACAGGGAGGCAGGCATTTCCCGAGCGCGTCGCGCATGAACGCCGCGGCCGAGCGCATGTTTTCGGCAATGACGATGTCGACCGCCGAAGCGGGATGCTGTTCATATCGTTTTAACAACCCTTTTGCCATAAGCGGGATGATTCTTTCCAGCACGTTTTTACCGACGGAAGTAGCGATTATTGACGCCCGCGCCATTTCGCGGACGACGTTTTCTTCCGATCCGAAAACGGCGCGCACGTGCGTGATTTCCATCGTTTCGTCGCCCGTATCACTTTTGATGACAACCGGATAGGCGCGCCGGCTGTTCAGCGCCTCAATCAGGCTCCTGTCTACGTCCGAAAAGACAATTTCGTATCCTGCACGCCCGAAAAGCTGTCCGATAAACGACCGGCCGATCTTACCCGCTCCGAAAATGAGGATGGATTTATTTTGCACGTTCGGTTTGCTTTACGTATTTTTCGTAGTAGGGAGTCACGAGTTCGCGCTTCTCGCCCGGATATTTTTCCAACCATGTCCCGCCCATGTAGAAACACGTAAATCCTCCCGACACAATTCCCCAGCGGCAGGCTTCGATCAGGTCCAACCGTTCATTTCCGGCCCCGAGCTGAGCGACTGCCGAGGCAATCACGCCGCCGGCAAAATTATCTCCGCAACCCGTCGTGTCGCCTTTTCGGCCTCTTTTGAGTTCCTCCGTGACGGCTTCGGAAACGGGAAGCGTGGTTTCTGTTCCGGCAAAACGTGTTCCCGAAGCATACAGGTTCACGTCGAGGGCGCCGTTTGTAATGACTGCCGCGCCGGCGCCGTTCGACTTGAAAAACGCCATTGCTTCGCGGGTCGTTTTTTTCCCGCTCAGGCGGAGAGCTTCTTCGTGGTCGGTGATCAGCAGGTCGATATTGCGATAGCTGTCGTCGTTTTTCCCGAGCGGCCATTTCCGGTCGGGATGCGCTTTCTCGTTGCGGAAGTCGAAAACGGTGTTTACGATGGTGAAGCAGCCTTTTGAATGGGCGGCGTCGAGCAGTTCCGTCAGCGAATCATGAATTTGCGGCACAAGCGCCGTTCCGCCGAAAACGACCGCGTCCGAAGCGAAAAAGGTCTCATCCAGTTCGTCGGGGCGGTAATTCCACGATGCGCCGATCGTATTGATGAAAACGCGTTCTCCGTTGCCGTGGTCGTAGCCCGGGTCGGAGAGGACGATTGTAGAGGCGGTGACGCTGTTTTTTTCAATACGGTAGGCGCCGACGTCGACAGGGGTTTTCTTCAGGGCGGATAACAGGAAACGCCCGTCGTCGTCCCGGCCGTGGCATCCGTAAAAACGAAAGGAGGCCGCATCGCCCGTCAACTGGGCGGCATGAATCAGCGCCACGATGCAGGGCCCGCCGACGTTCATCGTTTCGGCCTGCTGTCCGTCTGTCAGCCGGGGCAGCGTTTCGAGAAAGTCCATGCCGGCGAACCGGTCGAACTCTTCCTTGAAAACCAGTTGACCGGGCGTCAGTCCGCCGTCGCCTTTCGTGCGGGTCAGAAACGGCGCAAATCCACCGGCCTCGAATGATACATGATTGTAGAGCCGGTCGACCAGACAGCAACCGGTTCCCGATACCGTGATCTTCTTACGCATTGTTACGGGATATTTTGATAGTCGGACACAAGCAGATGAACGGGCTGTTCGTCTTCGTCGATGACGGGAAAGCGCCCGACAGGTTCGAGGAAGCAGTTGTCGTTGGCGTCGTCGTTCACGGCGCTGACTTCGCCCACCAGCACGGCGCCTTTGCCCGTTTCTCCGTAGAAACGGTGATAGACACCCTGTTCGAGGCAGATGCTTTCGCCCGGCGTCAGTATGACCTTTCCGCCCGGTTCCACTTTTCCGGTGATGCCGTCGACCTTGACGGTGACCGGGGTGGAATCGTCGAGCCGGCTGTCCGGCGTCGAGTTGTACAGCTCGATCACGAGATTGCCGCCTCCCCGGCAAATGATGTCTTCCATCTTCGACCAGTGATAGTGCATCGGCGTTTCCTGATTTTCTTCGACGATCATTATTTTTTCGGCATACGGCTTTTTGTCTACATTATATTTGCCGTTGCGGAGTGTAAAGAGGAACAGTCCGCGCCGGTAGAAATCGCCCGACCCGAAGTCGGTAATGTCCCATCCGAGCATGTTGTCAATGACTTCGGCGGCTGTTCCGCGGTTGTTTTTCCACTCTTCTACGCCCCAGTACGCCCAGGGCGGGAGGATAAATTGTCTGGATGCCATGAATGATTTGGCGTTCCTGATGATTTGATTGATTTCACTGCGTGTCATTTTTTTACTGTTTTGATGTATTTATTTTAAACTGTTTATCAACTTGATCAGCCACACGATGTAGAGCCATGCGATGGCGAGGATTAAAACCGCGGCCCACTGTGTGCCGAAGAGATCCGATGCCGCGCCCAGCAGCAGCGCCAGGATTCCGCCCGAAACGCCTACGATAAGCAGTGACGATACCTCATTGGCCTTTTCCGGAACGTGTTTCAATGCCTTTGCGAAAACGATGGCAAACAGGTTTGAATATCCCAGCGCGAATAGCGCCACGCATCCCAGAATGCTCCACAGGGAACTGCAAAACAGGATCAATACCAGTCCTGCCAGCGAAAGAAGTGCACTTGCCGCGTAGAATTTGCGTTCCGGTATTTTCATCAGCAAAATACCTCCGGCAAAGGCGCCGATAGCGCGAACGATGAAATAGAAATAACTTTTCAACCGGTCGGCTTCCGGAACGGACGTGACGTCGGGACATTTTTCCATCAGATATTTCGGCAGGGTGGCATTCATTCCCACATCCACGCCCACCAGTATCAGGATTCCGATAAAGAGCAACAGGATTCTGGTATCTTTCAGCAGCGAGAAAGTGGAAAGAAAAGACACCGCCTTCTTTTCTCTTTCGTCTTCACGGACGGGAGCGAGCCATAGCCACAAAGCAGCCAGCAGGGTTACGGCGGCAAATACGGGGAAGACATACTTCCAGCCTAATGTCGTACCCGCCAGCCATGCCGCCACATTGGGACCGAGCCACGAGGAAAGCGATTTGATAAACTGTCCCATTGTGAGCGCGCCTGTCAGTTTTTTCTTCGATACGACATTGGATACTAAAGGATTCAGCGCTACCTGAATCATTGTGTTTCCGATGCCTATCAATGTAAATGCCAGAATGCTGAAAAGGAAATTATAATTCACAAAAGGCAGCAGCAGTCCCGTGAGCGTAAAGAGGAAACTGGCCAGCACCGTGTTTTTCCGGCCGATGCGGTTCATCAGGAAGCCGGTCGGTACGGACAGGACGAGGAACCAGAAGAAGCAGGAGAGGGAGAGCAGGTTGGCCGTGGTGTCGTTGAGCGCGAAGTCTACTTTCACGTAATTGATGGCCGTTCCCGTCAAGTCGACGACCCCCATGATGAAGAAGCCGAAGAGGACGGGCGCTATTTTTGACAATGAATAATTGTTTTTCATACTGTTTTTTTATCTGTTTATAAAGTCAATGGCGGAGGGAGGCGCGTCTTCCGCGCGGCTGCCCCACTGTTTGTTGGGCCGGTCGCCCATGATGAATTCGAGCGTTCCGCCTTCGGTCAGGTCGGTATGGGTGAACCACGGTTTTGTGAGCGGCCGGCCGTTGAGCGATGCGCTCTGGATGTATTTGTTTTCGGCCGAATTGTTTTTGGCCGTGATGGTGAATGACTTTCCGCCGGGGAGTTGAATGGCGGCTTTGTCGAAGACCGGGCTTCCGATGGCGTAGACGGGAATGCCGGGCGTCACGGGAAAAAATCCCATCATCGAAAAGACGACGAAGGCCGACATGCCGCCTCCGTCTTCATCGCCGGGGATGCCGAACAGGTTGTCGGTGAAAAAGGCGTCCAGCAGCATGCGGATGCGTTTCTGCGTTTTCCACGGCGATCCCAGGTAATTGTAAATGTACGGAATATGAAAACTTGGTTCGTTGCCCATCGAAAACTGTCCGACCATTCCCGTTGCGTCGGGCAGTATGGTCCAGAAATCCCATTTCGATTTGCCCAGTCCTTCGCGAAACAGCTGATCGAGGCGGGCTTCGGCCTGCGGGCGTCCGCCGAGGAGGAGGAACAGCCCTTCCAGGTCGTGCCTGACGTCCCACAGGAACGTGTAGGCATTGTTTTCGGTGAAATATTCACGTCCCGCAAAACGGGGATCGAAGGGTTCGATCCAGTTTCCGTCCCGGTCTTTGGGCCAGAGGAATCCTTTGTCATGGCGGAAAACATTCCGGTAGAACGCGGCTCTGTCGAGGAACAGTGCCCGGTCGTCCGGAAGATTCAGTTCGCCGGCCATCAGGGCAATGCACCAGTCGGCATAACTGTTGGCCGTGGTAACGGCTACCGATTGCCGTTTTTCCCATCCGGTATCGACCTGGGGGACGGTTTCCTGCTCGCCGGGAGGCAGTCCGGGGAAATAGCCGTGGAGGTTGTAGAAATCGTCGAGGGGCGTTTTGGGGCCATTGTTCCAGGGGAGGAGGGTCTGGTCGAGCGAGTTTTTGCGGACGCCTTCGTAGGCTGTTTCGAGGTCAAAGTCGCGAAGGCCCTTGTACCAGGCGTCGGCCATCCATACGGCGGCATAATTGCCCGTCATGGCAGGCCAGTCGCCTGTCAGCAGGGCGAAGGAGGGGATCGTTCCGCCCTGACGGTACATCGAGATATAGGAGCGTATCCGGTCGGTAACCCGCCGGGGATTGAGGATGATATGCAGCGGTTCGTGTGCGATATACGTGTCCCATAACCAGTTGTCGACATAGAACGGGCGGTCGGATTCGTGTACCTGCCGGTCGTAATGGCTGTAGTAGCGGCCGTATTCGTTGATGTCGACCATGCGTTCGCAGGTACGGTAGAGGGCTGTGTGGAAGACGCGCTGCTGTGCCGGCGTACCTCCTTCGACGTGGATTTGCGACAGGGCGCTGTTCCACGTCTGCCGGGCGGCCTGTTTTATTTTTTCAAAGTCATTGTCGGGGATTTCCTGAAGCAGATTTTCACGGGCCTGCTCTTCGCTGATGAACGAGATGCCGTAGCGGAAGGAAACGGTCAGGGGGCGGTCGCCAAAGTCGAGCATGACGGCGTCCGGGTGGTGTTCGTCGCGATAAATGCGCGCGGTGATGTCGGCGTCGGTTTCGGCATAAAGCCAGGCTTTCATGCCTTCAAACGTTTCGTAACCGCTTATGGTTCGCGGTCCTGCAATGCGGAAGGCGCCCTGGGGATGGAGCGTTGTCAGTCGCAGATATTGGGGCTGTCCGCCGCGGAAGGTGATGCGGAAGATGCCGCTCTTCTTTTCGGGTGCAAATTCGAGGCGACATTCGTGGTCGCCCAGCGTGGCGGCATAATAATAGGGCGTGGTCGTTTCGCGGTCGAAGACGAGCGGTTCGGTCCAGCTTTCGGGCGTGATTTTTTCGTCCCAAGGCATGAAGGCGAACAGCCAAAGCGTGCGGTGCGAGGCGTTGGTCAGGGGGAAATAGCGGATGCGGTCGTCCAGCTGGTCATTTTTCATCGGGTGAACGCGTATCATCTGGTGGGGCAGGTGGACGGTCGGTCGCGTCGGTTGCAGCAGTATGCCCACGCCGCCGATGGTCGGATCGACATAGTCCACGGGTTGCGGCTGCTGCGCCCGGCGGCAGGCTGTCTGCAATAGTAGCACGAAAAGAGCGGTGAAGAGTAAGATTCTTTTTGTCATATCCTTTATTGTTTGCGGTTCCTTATCGGGGGAGCTGTTTTTTTATTTTCAGAAGTATCCGTGCGCGGCCTGTAAAAATTCGAAATGCCGGATTTCATCCGTTCCGTCCAGTATTTCGATCGAGACGTCAAAACGGCGTTTTTCTCCCGGTTCGAGATATTGGGCGATATTGCTGTTGCGCGGCGCCATGCGTCCGTCGACAAAGCAGTTGCACGGTTCAAGCCCCATCACGTATTCACCTTCGCCCATCTGTTTCCACTGGGCGAAGCAGGGCAGCTGGGCGGTGTTGAAATGCAGGGCCAGTCCCAGGCGCAGTTTGTTGTTGATTAAAGCCACGGAAGTGTTACCGTCATTGTCGGCTCCCAGGTCGTGGTAAAAGACCTGTTCGCGATAGCCGGGCGTGGGGGCCTGGCAGCAGTGCCATGCTGACAGGCCGTTTTCCGCCTCGGCGTCGCGCGGCGTCGCCCTGACCGAGGGGAAGACGAGGCAGGCATTTTCGTCCAGCAGCGGATAGCCGATGTTGAAGTGAAAGAGGAGCATCAGCCTCTCGCGGCGGAAACCGGCGTTTTCGACTTCATTGCGGATCAGGATTCTGTGCTCGCCGTACCGGCAGACGATGCTGCGGTGGAGGAGCAGGTTTTCGCCGAAGACGCAGGCTTCGCGTATGGTCCCGCCGACGGTCATCGTGGCCATGCCCGGGTCGTCCGCTTCGACGTGCGCGTGGACGTTTTCGGCGGCAATGTTGGATATGCGTCCGTGCTGCGTGAACGTTTCGCCGCCGTCGACGCAGGGCGGTCCGACGTTGCGCAGGCCGCAGGTGGTCAGCATCCCGGAGTAGAAATTGCGCAGGAATCCGTTTCCCTCCTGTTCGTAGCAGCAGGGCGAAACGATGCCCGTTTTACTCAGGTAGCTGCAGTTTATGCCCTTGAACGACAGTGCGGACAGATCGAGGCCGCGGTCCTGGAGGACGGTAAATTCCATCCCCGAACCGTTGCGGACGTCGAAGGCGCGGATGCCGTTGGCGCGGCCGTCCGTCATCGTGTAGGGCTTGATTCCGAACAGCTGGCCGCAGTCGCCCGCGTAGCGCAGCAGTTCCCGTTTTGAAGTAAATGTATTGTTCATGTCTGTTGAAGTAACGTGAAATAGATAACATGTAAAGATTTCTCTGTTCCGTCGGGACAAAATGTCGGTAGAAAATCGACCGCAACCCGTTTTCCGCGTGCCG
>JAIRYD010000193.1 GCA_031267935.1 Tannerella sp. | reverse complement strand
CTAAACCTGAGTTAGACATAAGAATTACAATAAATGCCTGAAGATAAGCGGTCACTTGTCCGGAGGGCATTCATATCAATGGAAAACGTCACGGTATACCCCCTCCCTTTCCCCGTCGGGGATACACAATGGAACGGATGAAACCTCCACGAGGTTTTAATGTGGAGAGGCAACATTGTTTTCTATTGATATGCAAGTCCTCACGGACTATGCTTATATCGAACTCAGGTTCAAAAGGTTTTTCGGCAATATATGCGCGTTAACTCCAAGAGTATATGCATTTTATTCATTTGATGCGATTGCCTTGAAAAAGATTTATCCCGACGGACTGCTTTTCATGCGGAAATAATTTGTTTCTTTGCATGAAAGATTGAATAAAACAGTATAAAAATGAAAAGAACGTTTGTTGCAGTGGCGGCGCTGGCCGTCATGTCGGCAGGAGTGGAATCTTCTGCGTGTACCAATTTTCTGGTAGGAAAAAAAGCGTCTGCAGACGGGTCGGTGATGATCAGCTACGCGGCCGATTCGCATAACCTGTATGGCGAGATGTATCACTGGCCGGCTGCCGTATGGCCCCGCGGCTCGATGCTGGAAGTGCGCGAATGGGATTCGAACAGGCCGCTGGGTTCGATTCCGCAGGTCGAACAGACGTATTCCGTCGTCGGCAACATGAACGAGTATCAGGTGGCCATCACGGAAACCACGTTCGGCGGTCGCCGCGAACTGCGTGACACGACCGGCATCCTCGACTACGGAAGTTTGATCTACATCGCACTGCAGCGCGCCCGTTCGGCACGCGAAGCCATCGGCGTCATGACCGGACTGGTCGCGCAATACGGCTATTACAGCGGCGGCGAATCGTTTTCGATAGCCGACAAAAATGAAGCCTGGATCATGGAAATGATCGGCAGAGGCAGCGGTAACAGGGGCGCCGTATGGGTAGCGATCCGCATCCCCGACGACTGTATTTCGGCGCATGCCAACCAGTCGCGGATACAGCAGATTCCGTTCGGCGACAAAGAAAACTGCATGTATGCGCCCGACGTCGTTTCGTTTGCCCGCGAAAAAGGCTATTTCAGCGGAAAAGACGAAGATTTCAGTTTCGCCCGGGCATACTGTCCGTACGATTTCGGCGGCCTGAGAGGCTGCGAAGCGCGCGTGTGGTCGTTCTTCCTCAAATACGACAGGGGAATGGAGCAGTATGCGGACTTTGTCAAAGGCGATCCTTCGAAAGAACCGATGCCGCTGTATATCAAACCCGACCGCAAACTGTCGGTACGCGACGTGCAAAACGGCATGCGCGACCATTACGAAGGGACCGATCTGGACATGACGAAGGATGCGGGCGCAGGACCGTACGGAGTGCCTTACCGCTGGCGTCCGATGACGTTCAAAGTCGACGGACAGGAATATGTGAACGAACGCGCCATCGCCACGCAGCAGACCGGTTTCGTGATCGTCCCCCAGATGCGCAACTGGCTGCCCGACGCCATCGGCGGCATCCTCTGGTTCGGCGCCGACGATGCGGACATGACGCTCTTCAATCCCGTATACTGCAGCGCCCTGCAGACTCCCGAATGCTACCGCGTGGGCAATGGCGACCTGCTGACTTTTTCGTGGACGTCGGCCTTCTGGATCCACAGCTGGGTAGCACACATGGCTTACGGCAAATACAGCTTCATGATCAAAGACATCCGCAAGGTGCAGGACGAAATCGAAAGCAGCTACCGCGAAACGCTGCCTGCCATCGAAAATGCCGCGCTGGAGATGTACGGCAAAGATCCCGGCGAAGCGAAACGTTTCCTCACGTGGTTCAGCCGGACAAATGCCGACCAGGCCACGGAACGATGGAAAAAACTCGGCGAATACCTGCTGGTCAAATATATCGACGGAAACGTGAAGAAGGAAGACAACGGACAGTTCAGACGGAATCCCTACGGATTGCCTTCCCCGCCCGACTTTCCCGGCTACGACGAAGCGTATTACCGGAGTATCGTGGAGAGCGCGGGCGACCGGCTGAAAGTGAAATAAAACACAGTGTGTTTCCGATCCGATTTTTTAATATGTATGAATATAAACAATTTCTAAAAAAGTTACAAACATGAGAACATTCATTAAGTGGGCAGCATTTTCGATTACGCTGCTGTGCGTTTCCTGCAACAGTTCGAACGACGGCTGGGTGCAGCTCTTCAACGGGAAAGATTTTACCGGCTTCAAACAGTTGAACGGACAGGCGCCGTTTCGCGCCGAAGACGGTATGATGGTGGGCACCTCCGTGCTGGGACAGCCCAACAGTTTCATGGTCACCGAGACCGAATACAGCGATTTTATCCTCGAATTTGACGTGCTGTGCAACCCGTCGCTCAATTCGGGCGTGCAGTTCCGCAGCCTGAGCACGCCCGACTACAACAACGGTCGCGTGCACGGCTACCAGTGCGAAATCGACCCGTCGGACCGGGCATGGAGCGGAGGCGTCTACGACGAAGCCCGCCGCGGATGGCTCGTCACACTGGTCGACAATCCGGCAGGACAGGCCGCATACAAGAAAACGGACTGGAACCACTACCGCGTCGAAGCCATCGGCAACAATATCCGTATCTGGCTGAACGACGTGAATACGGCCAACCTGCTCGACGACGAAACACCCGCCGGATTCATCGCCTTTCAGGTGCATTCCATCGGCAACAATCAGGAACAGGAAGGCATGGAGATCCGGTGGAAGAATATCCGCATCCTGACGACCAACCTCGAAACCGCCCGCATGCAAGGCGCGCTGGCGCCGGAAGTAAACCGGATTCCGAACACGCTTTCCGACCGCGAACAGGCCGAAGGCTGGCGGCTGCTGTTCGACGGAACGACGACGGCAGGCTGGCGCGGTGCACACAGGGAGGATTTTCCCGAACACGGATGGAAAGTGGAAAACGGCCAGCTGACCGTGCTCTCTTCGGACGGACGCGAGTCGACCAACGGCGGCGACATCGTCACCGTCGACGAGTTTTCGGCTTTCGAACTGAGCGCCGAATTTAAGATCACAAAAGGCGCCAACAGCGGTATCAAATACTTCGTGACGGAAAGCGAGCAGCCGTCGGGGTCGGCATACGGACTGGAATACCAGATCCTGGACGACAGCGAACATCCCGACGCCAAACTGTATACCTCTTGGCCCGGTAGCCGTACGCAGACCAGTCTCTACGACGTGATTGCGGCAAATGCCAAGCGTACCAACGGCGTGGGACAGTGGAATCAGGCAGTCATCAAGGTTTTTCCGAACAACCACGTGGAACACTGGCTGAACGGCTTCAAGTGTGTAGAATACGAGCGCGGCTCGGACGCCTTCCGCGAACTGATCAGGGGAAGCAAATATGCCGCGCCGTCGTACAACAGCCATGGACTGTTCGGCGAAGCGGAGAAGGGACATCTCCTCCTGCAGGACCACGGGAATGAAGTGTCCTTCCGCAGCATCAAGGTGAGGGAGTTGAAGTAAAAAGCAAAACAATCTCCCGCATCCTGAAGACGCATCTCCGTGCACTTTCATTTCTTTTTATGAGATAAAACATGGAGATGCACCTTGTGCGGGTGCGGGAAATGTTTATATGCCACTTGTTTCGCATCACTAAGGAGTTGTCCAAAAATAAATGATACATTGTCGGCTGTCGCCCGCACATATTCCGTCCCGTCCGGACCGGGGCGTGAGATGGAGGTTGCGTTTTCCACCCACATATTGTCCCTCACAGGGACAAGGCCCACATGTTCCCCCGTCCCGTCAGCGGACGGAATGTCGGTAGAATCGACCATTGCACCCCCGCCGCCCGTCCCGTCAGGGACGGAATGTGAAAGCAAACAGCATGGTTATTTTCAGACAACCCCACCCTTAAATATTGCGAAACTCGGCCGATCTCCGTCGACTTCCGTCGACTTCCGCCGATTCCGCCTCGTTTCACCCCCCCCCTCACATATTGCGATACACATATGAATGCCCTCCGGCCAGAAGTAAGAGTCCGCCTCTCCGCGGGTCGTTGACCCGCGGTTATGAAAATTCAGCCCTTCGGGCTATTCCGGCTCGTCCGGGATAGGAATCAGAAGTCGAACGACAACTGTTCGGGTGGCAGGAGCGTAAAACTTTTCCGGTGGTATGGCGTAGCGCCATAGCGGCGAATGGCCTCCCGGTGCGCAGCCGTCGGATAGCCTTTATTTTTGTCCCAGCGATAGGCCGGGTACGATTCCGACAGACGGATCATGCAGTCGTCGCGATACGTTTTGGCCAGTACCGACGCGGCGGCTATGCTCAGATATTTGCCGTCGCCCCCGACAATGGTCGTGTACGGAATGTCCCGGCAGGGCGCGAAACGGTTGCCGTCGACAAGGATATGTGCCGGGCAGACTTTCAGCTGTTCGATGGCGCGGTGCATGGCCAGAAAAGAAGCTCTCAGGATATTGAGCCGGTCGATTTCTTCGGGCGCGACGACGCCCACCGCCCATGCAACAGCTTCGCGCTCGATCACGGCACGCATGGCATAACGCTGTTTTGCGGTCATTTGCTTGCTGTCGTTCAGGTCGTCATGCCGAAAGTCGGCAGGCAGGATCACCGCCGCGGCAAACACTGCGCCCGCCAGACACCCACGCCCCGCCTCGTCGCAGCCACATTCCACGCAATCCGCTTTCAGATAAGGTAACAGCGCCATTCAGAACATGCTTTTCACCTTTTCAACACCGGCTATCAGCGCATCGATCTCGTCCGTCGTATTATACAGGGCGAACGAAGCGCGCACCGTCCCTTCCACGCCCAGCGCCTTCATCAGCGGCTCGGCGCAGTGATGCCCCGTACGGATCGCAATGCCCAGGCGGTCGAGAATCATGCCCGTGTCGTAGTGGTGCACCCCGTCCGGCAGAAACGAGAGCACACCGCTTCGCTGCCGCGCCCGGCCGAATATGCGAATCCCGGCCACGGCCTCCAACCGCGCCGTCGCATACGACAGCAGCCGCGCTTCGTGCGACATGACTTCGTCCCAGCCGAAAGCCTCCAGATATTGCAGCGCGACGGCCAGCGCCGTGCTGCCGATGAAATCGGGCGTACCCGCTTCGAACTTGTAGGGCAGCACGTTGTATGTCGTCTTCTCGAACGAGACGCTTTCTATCATCTCGCCTCCACCCTGATAGGGAGGGATGGCATCCAGCCATTTCTCTTTTCCGTACAGAATGCCGATCCCTGTCGGAGCATATATTTTGTGACCGGAAAAAGCATAGAAATCCACATCCAGCGCCTGCACATCCACCGGCCTGTGCGCCACGGCCTGCGCACCGTCGACAAGCACCGGCACACCGCGACGGTGAGCCGTCCGTACGATTTCGTCCACAGGATTGACGGTCCCCAGCACGTTGGACACATGCGACACGGACACCAGCCGCGTCCGTTCGGAAAACAGCCCCGGCAGCGCGTCCAGATCCAGCTCACCACATTCCGTCAGCGGAATCACCTTCAGGACAAAGCCCTGCAACTGCCACGGCACGATATTCGAATGATGCTCCATTGCCGAAACGATGACTTCGTCGCCGGGTTTCATGAACGCTCTTCCGTAGCTCGACGCCAGCATGTTGATGGCTTCGGTCGTCCCGCGCGTAAAGATGATTTCCGCCGGAGAATCGGCGTGCAGAAACTGCTGCACCGTGCGCCGCGCCGCCTCGTGCGCCTCGGTAGCCTGCCGGCTGAGGAAATGTACGCCCCGGTGTATGTTGGCATTGCCGTGACAATAACCCTCTTTTAACTTTTCGATCACGCACAGAGGCTTCTGCGTCGTCGCCGCATTGTCGAGGTAAACCAGCGGTCTGCCGTATATCTTTTCCTGCAGAATCGGAAAATCCGCCCGGATAATTTTATCGTTTATCATACTTTTTTTGCTTCGTGAACGCGCAAAGATACGGTTTATTGCGGTTGAAATCGATGTGTAAGTACAAAATCCAGGGCAACCGCATCAAAGTTTATCACAAAATATCCATCAGGCGTTGGATATTTCAGGCTTGAAAAGCCGGATTTCCATAACCGCAGGTAAGCGCAGCGCAGCCTGCGGCAGGGGCAGCGCATTCACTGCCCCCCCAGCCCGAAAAACAGGACAGCGCGGGAAATCCGAATCCTGCCTTTAAGGCAGTAAAGACGTTGCGTACAGCGTTTCTGCCGCAGGCTGCGCTGCGCTTACCTGCGGTTATGAAAATCTAACCCTCCGGGTTATAAGGATCACTGATTTTGATGCGGTTGCCCTGGACAAAATCAATATCCAAAATGTTAAACATACATAAAAAATCAGCGAAAACACGCCGGGTATACAGGAAATAGTTTCCTTTGCAAACAGTTTTAAATATTCTTTAAACAGAAAAACAGATGAAAAAGAGAATTTTCACCCTGATTTGCCTCGGTTTCCTGTCGGGCGGTACGGTTTGGACGGCGAGTGCACAGAGCAAGAACGAGATACTGCATGATTTTGTCGGACAGAGATGGCCGTCTACGACCAATCTGAATACAGTCGATGATGAGCGAATTACTGCTCAAAATACAATTTATTCCGGCTGTCAGGATACCCTGCTGTTAGAGAACGCCGCAGTGGATCAGGTCTGGTCTGTCCGGGTGATTCCCTTCGTGAAAACAAATCCGGCCGATAAGGACAGCCTTCACCAATATACGACGCTGCCGGGAAGCATCAAG
>JAIRYD010000173.1 GCA_031267935.1 Tannerella sp. | reverse complement strand
CGTTCGTTGCCCGCAGGGCATTCATATCAATAGAAAACAATCGCCGTCTCCGCCGCAACCCCGTCAGGGGTTGAACACCTGCGGCGTTCTTTTTATGTACGGGGAACCGTTTTCTATTGATATGCAAGCCCTCACGGGCTTATCCTTATCCCGAACTCAGGTGCAATCCTTGAATTTGGAGTTTTCAGAGGTGCCCGTGACCGAATGGGATGCTATTCGTCGTCGAGAAACGTCCCGAACTCGTATGCAAAGTTGGGCGTGAAGAGGTCGTTTCCAAGGCTGGCTCTGATTTCGTCTGCCGTCCAGAAGCGTCCGCCGTCCAGTTCGTCCGGGTGAGGCGTGATTTTTCCCGCATACACGGTGCGGAAAGTATGAACGAGTTCTTTCTCTACTTCCGATTCGAAGACGTAGCGGGCGATCATTTCCGGTTCGAAGTCCGCGATGTCCAGTTCTTCCGCCGCTTCGCGAAAGAGCGCGTCCGTCACCGTTTCGCCGTAATCGACATGCCCGCCGACGGCCGTATCCCATTTGCCGGGTTGGATATCTTTGTGCAGGGGACGCCGTTGCAGGTACAGCCGGCCTTCGGCGTCGAAGACATGCAGATGGACGACGGGATGGAGCCGTTTCGTGCCGTCGTGGCATGCGCGGCGCGTAGCCCGGCCGATGGTTTCGCCCTGTTCGTCGACAACAGGAAACCATTCTTCGTCCGCAGGCAGACGTACCGTTTTCATGATCGTTTATCCTTTCCCTGCGATTGAATGATTGCCTTCAGCTGCGCGTCGCTCAGATCCTTGCCGAAAGTTTCGTAGGCGAGGCGGAAATGGCAGCCTTCTCTGTAGGCCGAGCATCCGTAAGCCGTCCTGCCGCGCAGGATGACGCCTTTTCCGCAGTGCGGACAGCGCAGGGTGGCGGCCGGGAGCGGTTTGCCGGGTCGTTTTGCGGCAGGTTTGCCTTGTTTGCGGACAGCGGCGGGCGGCGGTGCGGGCTGTGCTTCGACGGTGACGCTGCGGTTCGAGCAGTCGGAGCGTACGTTTTGCACGATTTGCCGTACCATGTCTTTCAGCTCGCCGATGAAGATGCCGGCCTCGTAGCGGCCGTGTTCTATCTGCCGGAGTTTCTTTTCCCACAAGCCGGTCAGTTCGGCGCTTTTGAGCAGGTCGTCGCGAATGGCGTCGATCAGTTCGACGCCGGTGCGCGTCGGGTGCAGATTTTTCTTTTCCCGGCGGATGTAGTTGCGCTTGAAAAGCGTTTCGATGATGGCCGCGCGCGTCGAAGGGCGACCTATCCCGTTTTCTTTCAGTGCGTCGCGCAATTCTTCATCTTCGACCGATTTGCCGGCCGTTTCCATGGCGCGCAGCAGGGTGGCTTCCGTGTAGGGTTTGGGCGGCACGGTCCATTTTTCGGCCAGCGCGGGTGCATGCGGTCCGCTTTCGCCCACGGTGAAGACGGGCAGCACGGCCACCACTTCGTCTTCCGGCCTGTTCGTCACATTATCGGACGCGTCCCGGCCTGTGACCACACGCCAGCCGGGTTTGAGAATCTGCTTGCCGGTCACCTTGAAACCTACCTTTTCCACTTCACCGGTGACGACGGTCGTCGCAATCTCGCAGTCGGGATAGAATACGGCAATGAAACGCCGCGCGACGAGGTCGTAGACCTTCGTTTCCCTGTCCGAAAGATGAGGGATCTGTTTCCCGGTGGGAATGATGGCATGATGATCGGTCACCTTGCTGTTGTCGAACACTTTTTTGCTTTTCGGCAGTCTGGCGTTCAGCAGAGGCGCGACGAGGGCGGCGTAGGCGGTCAGTCCTTTCAGTATCTGCGGTGCACGGGGATAGATGTCGTCGCTGAGAAACGTCGTGTCGACGCGCGGATAGGTGGTGGCTTTCTTTTCGTAGAGCGCCTGTATGAGCCGCAGCGTTTCTTCCGCGGCGAAGGCAAAGCGTTTGTTACATTCGACCTGGAGCGAGGTGAGGTCGAAGAGGCGCGGCGGCGATTCCCGGCCTTTTCTGCGCGAGACGTCCGTGACGGTAAAGTCTTTTCCCGCGACGTCCTGCAGGCGTTTCTCGCCGTCTTCGCGGGAGGCGAATTTTCCTTTCGTGCAGGCGAAGGTCGTTTCGCGGTAGACGGTTTTCAGTTCCCAGTACGGTTCGGGCGTGAACTGTTCGATCTCTTTCTCGCGGCTGACGATCAGCGCCAGCGTGGGCGTCTGCACCCGACCGATGGACAGCAGCTGTCTGTTTTGTCCGTAGCGGAGGGTGTACAGGCGCGTGGCGTTCATTCCGAGCAGCCAGTCGCCGATGGCGCGTGCAAGGCCTGCTTCGTACAGGCGGTTGAAGTCGGATGCCGCTTTCAGATGGCGGAATCCTTCGCGGACGGCGTCTTCGGTGAGCGACGAAATCCACAGCCGGTAGACCGGACATTTGCATCCGGCTTTCTGCATCACCCAGCGCTGGATGAGTTCGCCTTCCTGCCCTGCATCGCCGCAGTTGATCACGGCCTCGGCGTGAAGAATCAGCCGTTCGAGGACGCGAAACTGCTTCTCGCAGGCTTCGCCGGACAGCAGTTTGATGCCGAAGTGAGGCGGTATCATCGGCAACGTTCCGAGACGCCACGATTTCCATTCCGGCGTATAATCGTGCGGTTCCTTCAGCATACAGAGATGTCCGTATGTCCACGATACCTGATAGCCGTTACCTTCCAGATAACCGTCCCGCCTTGTCACGGCTCCAAGCACTTCCGCAATTTCGCGCGCCACACTCGGCTTTTCGGCAATACAAACTTTCATCGTTTCGTTGTTTCCGGTTGCAAATGTACGAAAAAAAAAATCTCCGTCCGATGTTACGTTTTCCGTTTTCGTTTGTCATATCTTTGAACATGGGACCCGAACAGTTTAAAGAGAAAGTATTGCCGCTGCGCAAACAGTTGTTGTCGCATGCGAAACGATTGCTGGACGATCCGGCAGACGCGGAAGACGTCGTGCAGGATGTCTTCATGAAGCTGTGGGATATGCGCATGGAGCTGGACAATTACCGGAGCATCCCGGCGCTGTCCGCGCAGATGACGAAAAATCTGTGTCTGAACAGGCTCAGGGAATGCCGGCGCGGATACGAAGGGCTGGACGGACTGACGAAAGAACATCCGTCGCCGCAACCCGATGCGCAACTGGAAGAAAAAGACAGCGTGGCGCATCTGATGCGGATGATCGACCGCCTGCCGGGGATTCAGCAAACGGTGTTGAGGATGAAACATGTGGATGGATTCGAAGTCGAAGAAATCGCCTCGCTCACGGGCAGTGCGCCCGAAACCGTCCGCGTGAACCTGTCCAGAGCCAGAAAAAAGATTAAGGATTTGTTTTTTTATATGGAAAGAAGATGATACACGAAATGGAAAAGACAGAAGACATGCTGAACCGCTTTTTCGAAGGGCGGACATCCGGCGAAGAAGAACAGGCGCTGTACCGTTTCTTCCGCCGGGACGACGTTCCCGCGCATCTGGCACGCTACAAACCTGTTTTCGAATATTTCGAAACAGGCCTGGCGCAGGAACGGGCGGCGACGCCCGTCGCCGCGAAACGCCGTATGCCGCGCATGTACCCGACGCGCCGGATCTGCCTGGCCGGTCTGGCGGCAGCCGTACTGGCAGGGTGCCTGTTTTATTTCCCGTACCGGACAGCGGACGATTTCGATCCCTACGAAGGGAGCTACATCGTGCGCAACGGCGTGCGCATCACGGATACGAAGCTCATCCGCCACGAACTGGAACGGATTTCCGGCGAAACGCTCAGGCAGGAGGCCGACATGGAACGCATGATCGACGAACTGACGAAGGATCCGGACGACGCGTTCGACCGCTACCGGCTGGCCGCCATGCAACGGCGAAACGCCATCCTGAACTCGTTTACCGACCCGCATGCAAGAAGGGAAGCGGAAAAAATACTGACTGCAGATTATGATTAACTCAATTAAATAAACACGAAAATGAAAACAAAAGGTAGATTATTAGTAGGATTGATGTGGCTTCTCGGAAGTTTTTCGATGGAGGCCAATGCACAGGAAGCCGTCAAGGCTTTGATCAAGAAATGCGAAAACATGGAGTCGATCGAGATGAGTGTCATTCGTAAAAGGGACAGGAATACGGGAGATGTAATCAGTAACCATATCTCGTTCAAGATTACGTCGAATCCTGCGCTGGCAAAGGAGTTTCAGGATGCTTTCCAAAAAGAACTTGATTCGAAAAATAAAGCAAACAGCGAGATTGTGACCATGAGAGGCGGTAAAATTGTTTCCGCACTGTTCAAGTACGGAAATTCACGTTACTTCTTTGATGTGCGCGACGGCGGGCAAGGCGCCGACATAACGGTGATTGAACACTTTGGCAATGAGGATGACAACAATTCCAACCCCGGCATTTTCAACTATCACCGCAATTCCGACAACCTGGAACTGAATCCGGAACAACTCAGCGACCTGAACCCGTTTCTGTCGATGCCCGATCTTGATCTCAATCTCCACGATTTCGAATATTTCGAAAACATATTCCCTTGAACACAAGACTCATATTTCTCATAATAAATAACTTGAATCATAGACATTCAACAGCATGTCCGGCCCGCGACGGGTCGGACATGTCTTTCACACACCCCGTGCGGATTCTCCACAACCGGAAAAACATCGACGGCATGTACGTCGACGTACACAGGCGCTAAGGCGCTGTCTAAAAATACCCATGCCGTTTGCTTTCACATTCCGTTCCTGACGGGACGGGTGGCGGGGCAATGGTCGATTCTACCGACATTCCGTCCGCTGACGAGACGGGCAACATGCGAGCCCTGTCCCAAAGGTACTTACCGATGCACAAAAGGTACTTACCTATGCACAAAAGGTACTTACCGATTCGCAAAAGGTACTTACCGATGCAGCAAAAGTACTTACCGATGCAGCAGAAGTACGCTCCTCAAGTCCAAAAAAATTCTCCACTCCACATTCTTTCCACCCGAATTTATTTCCAAAACGCTTGCCACCCGGAAAATATGCATTACTTTTGCTCCACGATTCAAAACCTTATTGCATAAAACACAAAAATTATCTGACTATGAAACGATTAAAATTCTTCCGATTCATTCTTCCGTGCTGCCTGCTGCTTGCCGGATGCACACCCGCAAGCAAAGTGAAAACCGTTGACCTGCAAACCGAGATGCGCGAAAACCCCGAAGGCGTCGGCGCCACCGCGCCACGTTTCTCGTGGAAACTGACGTCTGCGGAAAACAACGTCGTGCAAACAGCCTACCGCATCGAAGTGGCCGCCTCGACGGCCGACCTGACGGCCGGTACCAATCTGCTGTGGAATTCCGGCAAAATCGAATCCCCCCAATCCCTCCTCGTCCCCTACGCCGGCGCACCGCTCGAATCCGGCCAAGCCTGTTTCTGGCGCGTACACGTATGGACGACAGCCGGCGAAAGCCAAAGCGAAACAGGCCGGTGGTCGACCGCCCTGCTGAACGACGCCGACTGGAAAGCCTCCTGGATAGGCATCGACGACCCCGAAAACGTGACGGTTACGGACAAGCGCACGCAACTTTCGGCACGCTACCTGCGTAAAGACTTCACCGTCGCGCAGGGCGTGAAACGCGCCGTACTCTACATCGCAGGCCTCGGCTCGTCCGTGCCCTACCTGAACGGCCGGCGAATCAGTGGCGACGTCTTCGCCCCGCTCCCCACCTGGTATACGAAAACGGTGTTCTACAATACTTACGATGTGACCGCCCTGCTGAATCCCCACGAAAATGCCATCGGCGTGACGCTCGGCAACGGACGCTACCTGCCGATGCGCGAACCGGGAATGGTCGGCTTCGGCATCCCGCGCCTGATCGCCCAGCTGGACATCGAATACGAAGACGGAAATCACGATCTCGTCGTGACCGACCCCTCGTGGCAGGCCACCGCCAAAGGCCCGATCATCGCCAATAACGAATTCGACGGCGAAGAATACGACGCACGGCTGGAACTGGGCGACTGGACAAAACCCGGTTACGGCGCTTCGCAATGGCAACCCGCCGACCTGATGGACGCCCCGGGAGGCCGGCTCACTGCACAGCCGTCCGAAAACATTGCCGTGATGGAAGAAATCAAACCCGTGTCCGTCAAGACCGTCGCCGACGGGAAATACATCCTCGACATGGGCCAGAATATGGTCGGATGGTTGCAGGTCAACCTGAAAGGCCAAAAAGACCGGATCGTCACCCTCCGCTTTGCCGAAACGCTGAAGGAGAACGGGAACGAACTGTACACGGACAACCTGCGCGGCGCCCTGGCGACCGATCTTTACACACCGGCCAAAGACGGCAGTTTCAGCTGGGAACCGCTGTTTGTCTATCACGGTTTCCGCTTCGTCGAGATTTCCGGACTGGACTACCAGCCCGCCCCGGCCGATTTCACCGGAAAAGTGGCATACGACAAAATGGCAACCATCGGCTCGTTCGAAACATCGAACAACCTGGTCAACCGGATTCATAAGAACGCCTACTGGGGCATTCGCGGAAACTATCGCGGCATGCCGACCGACTGCCCGCAACGCGACGAACGGCTCGGCTGGCTGGGCGACCGGGCAACAGGCGCCCAGGGCGAAAGCTTCATCTTCAACAACCACCTGCTGTACAGCAAATGGCTGAAAGATATCGAAGAATCCATGAACGAAAACAGCAGCATCTCGGTCGTTTCGCCCAAATACTGGACCATCTACAACGACGACGTGACGTGGCCCTCCGCATTCTTCTACATCGCCGACATGCTCCACACACAATTCGGCGATATCCAGCCGATTAAAACCCATTATCCCGCCATGCGACGCTGGGTGCGGCATCAGGTCGACGCCTGCATGCAGGACTATATCCTGACAAAAGACACGTACGGCGACTGGTGCATGCCGCCCGAACGGCAGGAGTTGATACATTCGCAGGATCCCGCGCGTAAAACGGCCGGACCCGTACTCAGTACAACCGTGTTTTACAGCATTCTGCAACTGATGAGCAAGTTTGCGGAAATCAACGGTACACCTGCCGACGCCGATGAATATCTGGAACTGGCAGCCAAAATCAGGGAAGCCTACAACCGGAAGTATTTCAATCCGGAAACGGCACAGTACGACAATAATACCGTAACGGCCAACATCCTGTCGCTGCAACTCGGACTGACGCCCGAAGGATACGCGCAAAAAGTGTTCGACAACATCGTTGAAAAAACGGAAAAAGACTTCGGCGGACATGTAAGTACCGGCGTGCTGGGCATTCAGCACCTGATGCGCGGCCTGACGAAATATGACCGCACGGATCTGGCCTACAAAATCGTCACCAACGAAACTTACCCAAGCTGGGGTTACATGGTGAAAAAAGATGCCACCACCATCTGGGAACTGTGGAACGGCGACACGGCCGACCCGGCCATGAACTCGGCCAACCATGTGATGCTGCTCGGCGACCTGATCATCTGGTTCTACGAAAACCTTGCCGGTATCAGAAACGACCCGCAATCCACCGGATTCAAGCAAATCCTGATGGAACCCGTCTTTCCCGACGGCCTGAACAGCGTAAAAGCCGGTTACGAATCGCCTTACGGATTGATTGAGAGCGAGTGGAAACGCGACGGTGACAGACTCTCGTGGTACGTCACCATTCCTGCCAATACGACGGCAACCATCAAAACGCCAAGCCGTTTCAACATCCGGGTCGCCGGAAACGTCTCTCAGGACGTGAAGAATGTGGACGGGATTTCGACGATTGAACTGGGTTCGGGTCGCTATCTTTTGGAATCCGAATAATTAAAGGGAACTTCTAAAAACTCCGAATTCAAGGCTTGCGAGGAGCTAAAAGCGGAGTTTACCTGTCGTAAATGAGCATTTTAGCGACGAAGCGTAACGCCGAAGTCGGGGTTTTCAGAGGTTCCCTAAAGACAGATGATTGAGAATGGAGAATAAAGAACGCGCATGTTTTATGCCGGACATGACCGTTCGCCTCCATTCTCAATTCCTCAGTACGTTTGCTTCAACAGCGCCTCTATCGCTGCTCCGTCATATCCCGATTCCAGCGCTTTTTTGAAATC
>JAIRYD010000128.1 GCA_031267935.1 Tannerella sp. | reverse complement strand
TCAAAAAGACTTTTTCTCCATGCCAAAAGATATTTTTTCCGTGGAAAAAGTCGCCGGGAAATGTACTCGACGGTGTGATTGTTCGGGAAACTTTTTATATCTTTGCCATCGTTTGAGATCCGGTTTTTTATAAAAAACATCACGAGGACAAGTGATGTTTTTCTCAAACTGCAAAATACGGGCTGATTGATTTGTTGCACCGTTTTATGTTTTCCAGATAAAAAAAAGTTTGCGGATATAAGATAATTTACAAAGATAAAACATCATGAAAACTGTTTCGCGGACAGGGCTGCTGTCCATACTGTCGTTCACACTGCTGCTCGGGTCCTGCCGCCCGTCGCCCGAAGTATCCATCGTCGCGGACAGCTCGCCGGGCGAACCGGCGCGTCACGGACTGAACAAACTGATGGAAATGCTCGATTCACGTCATATCGGCTACGAACGGGTCGCTCCGGGCGCCGACGTACGCGGACGGACGGTCATCATTGCCGGAAGGGTGCAGGGCGACGGACCGGCTGCCCGTCTGCTGGAAAAGGAAGGCGACGGAATGCGGCAGACCGCCGAGGCGCTGCTTATCCGTAGAATAGGCCTGAACGGCCGGCCGGCACTGCTCGTCGGCGGATACGACGACCGCGGCCTGATGTATGCCCTGCTCGAAGTGGCCGAACGCATCGGATGGAACGATGGCGACGATGATGTGCTGCAGCACGTCAGAGATGTCTGCTCGGCGCCCGATATCGGCGAACGGGGCCTGGCAATGTACACCATGCACCGCACGCACTGGGAAAATCGCTTCTACAGCGAATCATTCTGGACGGAATATTTCGACATGATGGCGCAAAATCGTTTCAACATGCTCGAAATACTGTTCGGATACGAGAACGGCGGCTTCATGGCGCCATGTTATCCTTATTTTTTTCACGTCGAAGGGTTTCCCGAAGTACGGATGGCAGACATCACCCCGGCGCAGCAGCAGCGCAACGTGGCCGCCATGAATCGCGTGATCGACATGGCGCACGCGCGCGGCATCGGTCTGCGGCTGGGAATATGGGACCACATATACCGCGGCGGCGTGCAGGCCGGCGGGAATCCCGATTTCGAATATCGCGAAGGACATCCGCTGCCGTGGCAGGTCACGGGACTCGACTCCACGAACCTGAACCGCTACACCCGCGCCGCATTCGCACGGTTCCTGAAAACATTCCCCCGGCTCGACGCCATTCTGTTCAAAACCAACAACGAATCGGGACTCAGGGAAAGCGAACTGCACGAGTTCAGCGTCAACTTCTTCGAAACAGTGAAAGAAAACGCACCCGACATGATGGTCGACATTCATTCCAAGGGAGTCACCGACACGCTGATACGGAGCGCCGTCAGGCTGGGTATAAAATTCCGCATTGCACCCAAATTCTGGATGGAACAGATGGGAATGCCTTTCAGCCCGACACACATCAATCGCGAAGACCAGCACAACCGCCGCCACGGATATGCCGACCTGCTTCGCTATCCGCAACACTACCGCATGCTCTGGAAACTGTGGAACGGCGGCACCAACCGGGCGTTTCTGTGGGGAAGTCCCGAATACGCAAGACGCTTCGCCGAAAGTGCACACCTGTACGACAGCGACGCCTTCGCCGTCTACGAACCTCTGGCCACCAAAATGGAATCGCAGCCGCACGACGCCGAACCGTTTCAACTGCTCAATCCTCCTTACCGCTACTACAACTACGAATTTGAACGCTACTGGTACTTTTTCCGCACATTCGGCCTCGTCGGGTACGACCCCGATACGCCGGACGACGTCTGGAACCGCGAATTTGAAAAACGCTTCGGCAAAACGGCCGGTCCGCTCCTCCGGCAGGCGCTCGACGAAGCCTCCGCAATACTGCCGCGCATCGTCGCCTCCTGCTATCCCTACAGCTTTTTTCCCACCACAAGCGCATGGCCCGAAAAACAGCGTCTGGGCGACCTGCCGCTCTACGCCTCCGCCGAAGGCAGCGACCTGCAGCAGTTTGCCGGCTTCGACGAAGAAGCGCAGGTGCTGCTCGGCAAACTCGAAACAGCCGGAACACTGCCCTCGACCACCAGCCTGTGGCTGACGCAACGCGCGGCCGGCATCCTTGCAAAAGTGGCGGAAGCGGAAAAAGCCATCGGCCACACCGGCAACAAGGAATATCGCGCCACGGCAACCGACCTGAAGATGCTCGCAAACCTCGCGCTCTTCCACGCCCGTCGCATCCCTGCCGCCGTCAGCTACCGCCTGTTCGTCCACACCCGCGACGTGGCCGCCCTGGACGAAGCCATCCGGCACGAACAAAATGCCGCCGACGCCTGGAAACAGATCGTCGATGCCGCCGCCGATGTCTACGCCGACCCCATCCTCATCGGGAAAAAACCGCTCTCCGGACACTGGAAAGACGAATGGACAATGCTCAACCGCGGACTGGAAAAACTGAAGGAACAGCGAAGCGCCTTCGCGCCCGACAAACCGGCCGACACGTCGCCCCGCTACCGTGCAGCCCCGGATACGGACAACAGCCGCTACTTCACCGTCGTCCACGCCGCCATCGATACCGCCGTACCCGCCGGCCGGGCAGTCACCGTCACGGCAGAGATCGACGCCCCGGCAGGCATAAAATGGGTGCGCCTGCAATACAGGGCCGTCAATCAGTACCGGGATTTCGAAATGCTTCCCATGACCGCCGAAGGCACGCATACCTTCCGGGCTACGATTCCAGCCGGGAAAATCGATTCGCAATACGACCTCATGTACCTGATCGAGATGATGGATCGCAACGGCAAAGGATTTATCTACCCCGACTTCAACAGGGAAACGCCCTACAGAATTGTCCGCCTGAAACGACAGGCCGGGGATGTCGGGCACGCAGACGGCGCGGATAAATACAGGAAAAATCCGCGTCATCCGCTTGCCTGCAGACAACCGTAAAGGCGTCCGTGCCCTCTCCAACCGGTAAACGTTCACTTTGCGTGCTCCGTGCCTCCGTGTTTAAATAACTCATGTTACGCATCCACTGCGCCGGACACCGGCAAGCCCGCCCGCCCGAAGGGCGTTATTTTCATAACCGCAGGTAAGCAAAGCGCAGCCTGCGGAAGGTATGGCAGGCGGCGGTTCGCTGCCTGATAAGGCAGAACGTCGTTGTCGATACGGAAACTGTCCTGCCTTTCAGGCAGCAAGAATATGTTCGGGTCCTTCGCCGCAGGTCGCCGACCTGCGGTTATGGAAATCACGTCCTTCGGACTTGGGCTTTCCGGCATGAAATTTGTGGCAGTGCGTAACATCAGTGATTGATATGCAAGTCCTGACGGACTATGCTTACGTCGAACTCAGGTTTATAACCATACTTCACGCAGACTAAAATTGTGAGTTTAACGATGAACGACAAACCATGAACGGATTCATCGTTCATCGTTCATCGTTCATAGTTAAAAGTTTACAACCCTATGCCGCGCACAGCCTTAAATTACCACCTTCCGCGTCCAGCCCGAACTGCCCCGGACGATCACCACGCCCTGCGAAAGATGTCCGATACGGAACGTTTCCGTGCCGGAGGCTTTTCGGGCGCTGTAGAGCAGCGCGCCGCCCGGGGAATACACCTCTATCCGTTCGGCCTGCGGGGTGTGGACCGTCAGGACGCCGTTCGCGTACACGATCTCCGGCGCTTCGACGGAGGCGATGCCGGACGGACTGTTCACCCGGATGGGTACCCGAATCTCGTCCTGATGAACCGTCGTGCCGCTGCCGTTCAGCGTCAGATCCACGTCGTTGATCCGTGCTTCGTAGTTGCCCGCCGCGACGGAATTGTCCAGCGTATAGACGATGTCGACCACCTGTTGATACATCGTTTCGTCGCCGCTGCGCAGGGATACTCTCGGCGTGATTTCAAAGAGCCAGCCGCCCCGTCCGTTCGGCGTGACGGACAGTTGATAGCTGCTCAGCAGACCGGAGACCAGCGACGTGGCGTCCGGGTCGAGGACAAACCCGGCGGGTAGCGTGACGGTAAAGGTGATGCTGAACTGTTCGCTGACCGGTATCTCCAGCGAAATTTCGATCGTGCCCTGACCGTCTTCGGGCGGCGTCGGGTCGACAATGACCTGCTGCTGCGCCGCCTGCGCGACGGTGACGGTACGCACGAGGCCGCCGCCGCTGACCGTCACCGTAGCCGTGCGCGAACTGCCGGACGTGTTGGCCGCCGCAGTCACGGATACCGTGCCATTGCCGCTCCCCGACGCCGGCGAAACGCTGACCCACGATTCCGAACCG
>JAIRYD010000098.1 GCA_031267935.1 Tannerella sp. | reverse complement strand
TTAGTTTAAAGGTATCTTTCTACCTGAAACGAGAAAAGAAAGAAAACAACAGAGTTACCAACGGTTTTTGAAGAAAGAGTACAATGTAAGCGACATTCCGCTTAATCTTTAGGATTATGAAAAAGCAAAGAAGTACATTCAAGTTGTTGTTTTATATCAACACAAGTAAAGCGAAAAAATCAGGCAAATGGACATTTTGGGATAAATTTTATTTTTGAAGTTCACGCCAATATCAGCGCAAAAGCATATACGAAATTTTTGGATTTAAAGCAAATCGGAGGAGGTGACAACATTTGGCGTCGAAGTGGCAGGGGTTGGCACTGATGGGGCGAAAATTGTGCTGTCAGTATGTTTTTTACTAAAAAAATTGCTGATACTGCACTTTTTTTTAGGTTTGTACGGGTAAAAACTTTGTGGTTAAAAATAAAGCAGTATCTTTGCGTTTTAATTTAAAAATAAACGTTTATGTTGTTAGACAATAAAACAATAACCGCATTAAATCAACCTTTTACCGTTGTTGATTTTCTAAAACAATACACCGAAACGAGCAGATTAGACCTTGTAACGGGTTTCTTCTCGGTCAATGCTCTGGCACTGTTGAAAACTGAAATCAACGATGCCGAAAAATTCCGCCTCATTCTTGGGAAAATTATGAGCGACGAAAACGAGCAGAACAAAGTGATAGACTTGCTCAACGGCGATGCGGGAATTGCAAGCGTGCTGCAATTAAGCCAAAATGCACGAAAAGCAGTTGAATTTTTGGAACAGTTGAAAGTGGAAGTCAAAACCGTTCAGAAAAACTTTTGCCACGCAAAAGCGTATATTTATAAGGACAAAGATGTGCGGAAAAACTATCGAATTATTGGCAGCAGCAACCTTACCGATTCGGGGTTGGGTATGCGCGACAGCGGGAAAGGTCATTCAATTCAAAGCCATTTATTACACAAGACCAAACATATTTAGAAAAAGCGGAAACATACTTAAACCTGTTTGAGCATGAAATTGCCGGTAACTTTTTACGAAAAGAGGCAGAAGCGTTCTGCAAAGAGTGTTTGCCAAAGAAGTGTTTAAGTTTTTCCCCGTATAAACTCGCAATATGACTGATTCAATTAAAAATAAAATAGAAAAATTAGCAGCCGGATACATCTTTACCGCCGATGAATTTGAAGAAACGGCGAAAAGTCCGACTACTGTCAGCAAAATCCTGAATGGTTTTGTTGCGGAAGGCGTTTTACGCAAGTTATCGAAAGGGCGTTTCTACAAGCCTAAAATCGGAAAATTCGGCGAGCTTCCGCCCGACGATTACGAAGTAGTAAAAGATTTGCTTACTGCGCGGGGAAAACTGATTGGCTACATAACCGGCTATACGGCATTCAACGAATTGGGCTTGACAACGCAAGTGCCTTTTGCCCTGCAAATTGGGACTTTCGATGAAAAAAAAGGAATACAGCGAGGCGCATACAAAATTACTTTCATCAAACAGCGGAATACAATCACAAAAGACAATATACCGCTCTTGAAACTCCTTGACTGTCTGCGTTTTTTCAAAATCATTCCCGATGCTATGCCTGACGTATCTTGCAGGCGGTTGCTTTATTTACTGTCGCAATTAGATGATAATCAAAAAAATAAATTAAAAAAGTTTGTGCTTAAATATACGCCGCAGGCAATCGCCTTATTGGGCGCAATGCTTGAAACGCTTAATCCGCAGGAAGATACGACGGCGTTATTTAAGATGCTTAATCCGATGACGTGCTACAAACTCGGAATATCAAATACTGTACTGTCTAATCAAAAAAAATGGTATCTAAAATGAATTTACATCAACATTCACAGGATTTTATCGAACTCGTAAAACTGACGGCAAATCATTTCAATATCGCCACAAGTTTTATAGAGAAAGACTATTGGATTACATTGATATTGTGCAGATTGTCGCAATCTTCCAATAGAGAAAACGCCGTTTTTAAAGGCGGGACTTCGCTTACAAAAGGCTATCGGTTAATCAACCGTTTTAGTGAAGATATTGATTTGGCGATGGTTAATGAAAACTTGTCGGGAAATGCGTTGAAGACAAAAATTCGCGCCATTGAAAAAGTAATAACGGCGGATTTGACAGAGATTGTTGAGCCTCATATCACAAGCAAAGGCTCAATGTATCGCAAATCGCTGTTTTCCTATCCCTCGCTTATCACAAGTATAGCAAATACGCCAAAACGAATTATTGTAGAAATCAATGCTTTTGCAAATCCGTATCCTTTCGTAAAAACCGAAATTACTTCTTTGGTAACAGATTATCTTACTGCTACAAACTATAAAGATGCGATTGAGCAATATGATTTGCAGGCGTTTTCACTAAACGTACTTGATAAACGCCGAACTATGGTTGAAAAATTGGTGTCGCTTATTCGCTTTTCATTTTCCGAAGATGCAACGAAAGCAATTGCTTCAAAAATCCGACATTTTTACGATTTGTATTATTTGACAAATGATGCGGAATGTGCAAAATACATTCGGTCGCCGGACTTTCTTAATGATTTGTCCGAATTGCTTATTCACGACCAAAAAGCATTTGACGAGCCGACAGGGTGGCAAACCAAGAATATAGCCGATTCACCGTTGATCAGTGATTTTCCTGCGCTTTGGGAAAATATACGTTTCGTCTATCAAACCGAACTTGCGCAATTATCTTATGGCGCGATTCCCGATGATAAACTGATAGCGGAAAGTTTTATGAAAACAGTAAAAATATTAACCAAATAAATCAAAATTAGAATTATTGGAAGAATATACTTACCTTTGCATTGAGTTATTTGAAACAATGTAAAAACGAAACAGAGCAAAGAATGCCGCTCATTTCCAAATCGTTACCCATTGAGGAAACTTGCAAGTACAAGATGTTGTTTTTCAGAGGATTTTAGAAAAATATTTTCTATCTTTGCAATGATATTAATTCAATACCGATTATGCGATATTTTAACACGGCAGGTCCCTGCAACGGGACAAGACATTATATGATAGAAGCCTCCTCGCGTCTGCACGGCATGGAACAGCTGATTGACATGAGGCAGTATTTCGTGATTCATGCGGCGCGTCAGAGCGGTAAGACCACCTATCTGAATCACTTCTCTCTATCAGCAGCATACGGACGAAACGGGTCAGACGTTCGACGACGACGCCGTCGAACTCGTGTGGGAACAGACGCAGGGGCAGCCGTGGTTAGTCAACGCCATCGCCCGTGAAGTGACTGTGGAAATGCTACAGTCCGACTTCGCGAAGCCCGTGACGTCCGCCCTGGCAAAGGAAGCCATCCAGACGATCATCCTGCGCCGCGAGCTTGTGGCCGAGACGGGCCGCCTCGACCTGTGCATCGTCTGCGAGGGACGTAAATATCCGCTGGAACTCAAGCTGTGGCGCGGCGAAAAGACGCTGGAGAAAGGCATTGAACAGACGCTTCGCTACATGGACGCATACGGCTGCACGGAAGGCTGGCTTGCCGTTTTCGACCGTCGTCCGGAGATGAAGTGGGACGACAAGCTGTACATGAGAAAGGAAATGACGGGCGGAAAAACGGTTACGATCGTAGGGCTGTAACAGGCGATTGTTCCCGCTGTGTTTTTGACGTGGTGGAGTATACCGGACTCGAACCGGTCACCTCGACACTGCCAGTGTCGCGCTCTAGCCAGATGAGCTAATACCCCGTTTTTTTTGATTCTCGCGTGCAAAGATAATTGCTTTTACGGATATATCTGCTATCTTTGCTCAATTTTTGACAACAGGGGACTTCTAATAACTCCGAATTCAAGGCTTGCGAGGAGCTGAAAGCGGAGTTTACCTGTCGTAAACGAGCATTTTAGCGACGAAGCGTAACGCAGAAGTCGGGGTTGTTAGAGGTTCCCGATAAAAACAATCCGACCGGATATGATTAGCAACCGTGTTATACTGGGCATCGACCCCGGCACTATCGTGATGGGTTACGGCATACTGGCCGTCGAGGAGAACAAGCCGCGCATCGAAACGATGGGTGTGCTGTCGCTTAACAAGTTCGACGATCACTACGCGCGTCTTCGCCGCATCTACGAACGGATGCTTACGCTGATCGACGAATATCATCCCGACGAACTGTCTATCGAGGCGCCGTTTTTCGGCAAGAACGTGCAGAGCATGCTCAAACTCGGACGTGCGCAGGGGGTCGCCATCGCGGCAGCGCTCAACCGCAACCTTCCCATCTTCGAATACGCGCCGCTGAAAATCAAGATGGCCATCACGGGCAACGGACAGGCGGCCAAAGAACAGGTGGCCGGCATGCTGCAGCATATCCTGCATATCCCCGACGAAAACATGCTGCCGCAACTGGATGCGACCGACGGGCTTGCCGCCGCTTATTGCCATTATCTGCAAATCAACCGTCCCAAGGCGGGAAAGAATTACGCGGGATGGAAAGATTTTATTTCCAAACACCCGGACAAGATCAGAAAATAGGGGATTGTCCGGAAAGAAACGAAGGTGAACCGCGCGCGGCACAGTTTATTGCATGCAGGGTATTTACCGGGGTTGATTCCGTTTTTTCCTATTGATGTGAAAGTCCCGCGGGCTTTATTTATAATGACAATATCCGCGTTTATCGTGCATCGTTCCTGTGGTCATATTACCGGCATTAAAGGCGGCTATTTCCAAATCAGCGGAGTTTTGTACCACACCGTTAATTGTGACTTCCGTGCATATATCCATATATCGGAAGAATCCACCCGCAGGCGTCCGGTGATCCGCGCCGTGCACATTTATGTTCAAGCCGCAAAGGGCAAACATCGCAAGCATTAATCGAAAGAAAGTTTTCGGCTTCATACGTAGTTTAATTATGAGTTATGAATTATGAGCTGCTGACTGACAGGCCGGTTGCATGCACACGCGCGGGCGCCGGCCGCCACCGTCCGATTGCGTCGGTCGCAACCGCTCGATTGCGACGGTTGTAATCGCCCGATTGCGATGGTCGCAATCGCCCGATTGCGGCGGTCGCAACGGAACGGCAGGGGCGAAACATTTTTCGCCCCTACGGTTTGCGCCGTTTCGCGGTTGCGGGTACGGCGCCGGATGTGCATTTTAGTCACGTGAAATAAATAACATGTAACGGTTTCCCGCACCGTAAGGTGCATCTCCGTGTCCCTTACCGTTTATTTTCAACACGGAGTGCACGGAGCACACAAAGAAAATATACTTCACGCGGTCTGAAACTGCGAGTTTAACGATGAACCTGCCCCGCCCCTGTTCATCGTTCATCGTTCATCGTTCATCGTTAAAGAACGGCTGTTCTCTTTGTGTACTCCGTGTTTGAATAAAAGAAAAAATAATGCGCCGTGCGCCGCCGACCCGCTTACCTTCGGGAACATGCGTGTTTCCTTTCAGGCGTTTTCCATCAGAAAAGCCTTGAATCCCGCGAAGTCGGGTCCGAGGGGAATGCTTTGTTTCCGTCCGTGCATGAAAGCCTGCAGGCGGGGAGGGATGTCGATGTTTCCGCCCAGGATGCGGTCTACCGTCTGCTTGAATTTGGCGGGGTGGGCGGTTTCGAGAAACAGTCCCGTCTGGTGCGGCGCGAGCCGGAAGTCGTTCAGCGCCTGATAGCCGCATGCACCGTGCGGATCGAGCAGGTAGCCGCAGTCGCGGAAGACGCGCTGCATGGTGCGGGCGATCTCGTCGTCGTCGTAGGCGTAGCCCGACACGAAGCGGCTGAGGGCGTCGCGGTCGTGTGCATACAGATCCATGATGCGGGCGAAATTGCTCGGATGGCCTACATCCATCGCATTGGCAATGGTAGGCGTCGAGGGGCGGGGGACGTACTTCCCCGTTTTCAGGTAGTCGACGAAGATGCGGTTGCGATTGTTTGCCGCGATGAAATGTTTGACGGGCAATCCCATCCGGGCGGCAACCAGTCCGGCGGCGAGATTGCCGAAGTTTCCGCTTGGCACGCAGACAATCAGTTCGCCGGCCTTCCCGGCTCTGCAGAGCTGCGCGCAGGCGTCGAAGTAATAGAACGACTGCGGCAGGAAACGCGCCACGTTGATGGAGTTGGCGGACGTGAGCTGCATGCGTGCATTCAGGTCGTCGTCGGCAAAGGCGTCCTTGACCAGCGCCTGACAGTCGTCGAACGTCCCGTCGATTTCGAGCGCCGTGATGTTCCGTCCCAGCGTCGTGAACTGACATTCCTGTATCGGACTCACTTTTCCTCCGGGATAAAGGACCAGGACGCGGATGCCTTCCACGCCCAGGAAACCGTTTGCCACGGCGCTGCCCGTGTCGCCCGAAGTAGCCACCAGTACGTGTACGACGCGGTCGATGCCTCTGCGACGGATCATCCGGGCGAGCAGGCGCGCCATGAAGCGTGCGCCGACATCCTTGAAGGCCAGCGTGGGGCCGTGAAACAGTTCCAGGCTGTAGATCGAATCGTGGACGTGCACCACGGGCGTTTCGAACGAAAGCGTGTCTTCGACGATGGCCGTCAGAGCGTCCCGATCCACGTCTTCGCCGAAAAGCGCCTGCGCCGCGAGGCCGGCCGTTTCGTGAAAGGACATGTCGCCGAGCGAGCGGATGATCTGTTTGTCCAGCACGGGAATGTGTGCGGGCATGTACAGGCCGCGGTCTCCGGCCAGACTTCGGACGACGGCTTCTTCGAGCGTCACCGGCGATGCGGCAGGGTTGTTTGTACTGTAATATTTCATGATTCTTCCGTTTTCAGAAACTCCGTGATGAAGTGATTTCCGTGCAGAATGCCGAACCGTCCCTTTGCGACGGAATATTCGTCGTAGCGGTCGACGCCGTCCGCCGCCTGTCCGGGCTTGCAGATGAGGAACGGCACGGGATCGGCCGTATGCGTGCGCAGGGCGCAGGGCGTCGGGTGGTCGGGAAGGACGGCGATGGCGACCGGCTCGCGCCACGTGCGCACCGTTTCGTATATCGCCCCGACGATGCGCCTGTCGAGGTCTTCGATGGTGCGTACCTTCAGCCGTGCGTTGCCTTCGTGTCCGGCCTCGTCGCTCGCCTCGACGTGCAGATACACGAAGTCGTGCGTCTTCAGCGCTTCGATGGCGGCCCGCGCTTTTCCTTCGTAGTTCGTGTCGTACAGTCCCGTGGCGCCGTCGACCATGACGACGTCCAGTCCGGCGTAGACGCCGATGCCGCGGATCAGGTCGACCGCCGAAATGACGGCGCCCGACTTGACGGCATACAGATCCTTCATCGTCCGCATGGCGGGGCGGAAGCCGGGCGACCAGCACCAGATGCTGTTGGCCGGATCTTTACCTTCGGCCCTTCTCCTGCGGTTCACGGGATGTGCGGGCAGTATGTCCTGCGACAGCATGACGAGCCTGTTCAGCTCTTCGGCCGTCTGCCGGGCGCCGGGATGTGCGGCTTTCGTCAGCGCGGGCCGGAAAGGCTGCATCGGGATGTCGTGCGGCGGCGTGCAGTCCAGGCGTTTGTCGCCGCCGGCCATCACCAGCAGATGGCGATACGACACGCCGGCATGGAACCGCGTCTGCCGGCTTCCCGCTTCGTCGTTCAGGAAGGCGATCAGTGCGGCGGCTTCGTCGTTCGAGATGTGTCCGGCCGAATGGTTCTTCAGGTTTTCGCCTTCGATGCAGACAAGGTTGCAGCGCAGCGCCAGTTCGCCTTCCTGCAGGGCGACGCCCATGCTGGCGGCTTCCAGCACGCCGCGTCCTTCGTATACCCGCGTCAGGTCGTAGCCCAGCACGGCGAGGTTGGCCACTTCGCTGCCGGGATGGAATCCTGCGGGGACGGTCTGCAGGCGGCCCGTGACGCCGTGTCGCGCCAGATGATCCATGAAGGGCGTGTGCGCGTATTGCAGCGGCGTCCTGCCGCCCAGAGACCGGACGGGTTCGTCCGCCATGCCGTCGCCCAGAATAATGAGATGTTTCATCGTGTCAGCGAATATTTGCGGTGGATGAGTTTCATTGTGTCAGCGAATGTTTGCGATGGAAATGATGTCGGCGAACACGCCCGCGGCCGTCACATCGTCGCCTGCTCCGTAGCCCTTGATGATCATCGGGTAATCATTGTAGCGTTCGGTAGAAATCATGATGATGTTGTTGCTGCCTTCCAGTTCGTAGAAGGGGTGATGCCGGTCCACTTCCTGTAAGCCGATTTCGCACTTGCCCCTGTCCATTTTGGCTACCAGGCGGATCCGTTTCTTTTCGGCTTCGACTCTTTTGCGCATGGATTCGAAGCTGCTGTCGAGTTCGCGGATTTTCGTCCAGAAATCGTCCAGCGTGCCTTCGAAATATTTCTCGGGGATAAAAAGATTGATCTTCACGTCGCTTCTTTCTACCCTGTAACCTGCTTCGCGGGCGAGGATGACAAGCTTGCGTATGACGTCCGCGCCGCTCAGGTCGACGCGCGGGTCGGGTTCGGCATAGCGCGCCTCCTTCGCCATCAGGATGGCTTTGCTGAAGGGGACGTCGGCGCTCAGGGTATTGAAGATGAAGTTGAGCGTACCCGACAGCACCGCTTCCAGATGCAGGATGTGGTCGCCGCTGTTGATCAGGTCGTTCATCGTGTTGATGATCGGCAGTCCCGCGCCTACGTTCGTTTCGAACAGATACTTGACGCCTCTTTTGCGTGCCGTCTCCTTCAGCAGTTGATAGTTGCTGTACGACGACGAGGCGGCAATCTTGTTGGCGGCGACAACCGAGATGTTGCCGTCCAGCAGAGGTTCGTAAATCGAAGCAATCTCTTCGCTGGATGTGCAGTCGACGAAGACGGAATTGAAAATGTTCATCTTCAGTATCTCATCCGGCAGGATGGCCGATGACGACGGCTGGCCGCCGCTCCGCAGTTCGGCGATGCACGTGTCGAGATTCAGTCCGCCGCGACTGAGCAATACCTTTCGGGAGTTGGCAATTCCCACGAGATTCAGCTTCAGTCCGTTTTGCGTCATCAGATTGAGTTGCTGACACTGCAACTGTTCGATCAGCTTGCTGCCGACCGTTCCCACGCCCGCGATGAACAGGTTCAGCACGTTGTATTCCGACAGAAAAAACGAGTCGTGAATCGAGTTCAGCGCTTTCCGCAACGAGTCGCGCTTGATGACGAACGAGATGTTCGTTTCCGATGCGCCCTGTGCGCAGGCGATCACACTGATGCCCGCGCGTCCGAGCGTGCCGAACAGTTTGCCGGCGATGCCGGGGGTGCGCTTCATGTTTTCGCCGACAATGGCCACCGTCGCCAGGTCCTTTTCGGCGACTACGTCGTTGACTTCGCCCTGCGATCGTTCGAGTGCAAATTCTTCGTTCAGCATCCGTACCGCGAGGTCGGCGTCTTCGTTCTTGACGGCGATGGTGGTGTTGTTTTCCGAACTGGCCTGCGATACCATGAACACGCTGATGCCGTTCTTTGCCAGCGTCTTGAATATGCGGTAGTTCACGCCGATGACGCCTACCATTCCCAGCCCCTGGACCGTGACCAGACAGGTGTCGCTGATGGACGAAATTCCTTTGATGAGCGCTTTCCGTTCGTGGGGATAATATTCGCCGGAGATGTACGTGCCCGGCGTTGCGGGATTGAAGGTGTTGCATATCCTGATGGGAATGTTTTTGTGATACACGGGGTAGATCGTGGGGGGATAGATCACTTTCGCGCCGAAGTTGCACAATTCCATCGCTTCGGTGAACGACAGGCGGTCGATTACGTATGCCGAGTTGATCACTTTCGGGTCTGCCGTCATGAAACCGTCCACATCCGTCCATATTTCGAGGATGGAAGCGTCGAGCGCTGCCGCCAGGATGGAAGCGGTGTAGTCCGAGCCGCCGCGTCCGAGGTTGGTCACTTCGCCGTTGTCCTTGCTGGAGGCAATGAATCCCGGCACCAGCGCTACCTCGGGCTGCGAGGCGAAGGTATCCTTTATCAGCCGGTTGGTGAGTTCGAAGTCGACGATATGCTTGTGAAACTGTCTGACGGTCTTGATGAATTTGCGGGCGTCGAACAGGCGGGCGTCCCTGACGATGCGCGCAAGGATGAACGACGAGAGCCGTTCGCCGTAGCTGACAATCGTGTCGGACGTTTTTTCCGACAGGTCGTTGATGAGATAGACGCCTTTGAGGATGTTGGACAGTTCGTCGAGCAGAGTCATGGCGTCCGTCCGGGTCGTCGCGCGCAGTTCCTCGTCGGGAATCACGCCTTCGATTATTTCCAGATGGCGCGCCGTGATGTCGGAAAACACCGTTTCGTATGCCCCGTCGCTTTTGGCCGCCAGCGCTGCCGTCTCCAGCAGTTTGTCGGTGGTGCCGCCCAGCGCGGAGACAATCACCACCACCGGCTCGTCGACCGATTCCACTATTTTTTTTACATTCAGGATGCTATTCACGGAACCTACGGACGTGCCGCCGAATTTTAATACTTTCATCGTATATTATTAAATATAAATATGTAAACTGATTATTCGAAAAAAAAAGCTCGGCATGCCGCTGTTGCGCGGCTGCCGCTGTTGCGTTTGTATGTCCGATCTTAATTAACCCCGCACAGGGGTGCGCATAATTGCCCGGGTATAATATGAAAACGATATATTTGTCATTTCTGCTTTCTTTTTCGGGGCAATATTACGCATTATTTTCCAACCGCACGTCAAAAATGATAAAAAAAACTATTCTTCGGTGGTCGACGGCTGCTTTTCGCGTTCGACGTCTTCGCGCGCCCGGCTCACTGTCACCAGATAAACGCCGGCAAAGACAAGTGCGGCGGAAATGAGCTTGTCGGGGGTGAAGCGGTCCTGTCCCACCATCACGGCGAGCAGCGAGGCGACAATCGGCTGGATGTAATTGTACATGCTGACGGTGGTGGGGCGCAAGCGTTTGAGCGCCATCGGAATGAACAGATACGGGACGAACGTGCCGCCGATCAGCACGAAAACGATGCGGACGGATGTGTCCCATTCCGCCGTATCGCGATGGAAGGCCGGCGCCTCCGGCAGATGGCGGTACATGAAGGGCGTCAGCATGACGGCCGAGAAAAGGAACATCCACTTCATGATGGTGATGGCGGAATAGCGCCGGCTGAGCGGGCGCGAGATGACCACGTAGATCGAATAGAGCAGGTTGCTGGCCACGATGAGCATGTTGCCGCCGAAGCTGCTGCTGCGGCCGGTCGAGTGTGTGGAAGAGAGTATGAGCGCCGTCCCGCCGGCTACGCCCAGCAATACGCCGGCGACCTTCTTCTTCGTAATCGGCTCTTTCAGAATCAGTGCGGCCAGCAGCATCACGTAGATGGGGCCTGCCGTGGCGATGATGGACGCGTCGACGGGCGAAGTCAGGCTAAGCCCCGCCATGAACAGGCTCTGGTTGAAGGCAATCCCCGTGCAGGCGCAGACAAGCAGCAGCCCCAGATCCCCGGGCGGCGCCTTCTCGCGCTTCACGAACAGAGACGACAGCCAAAACATGGCCGTCGCGAAAAGTATGCGCAGCAGCGTCAGCGCTTCCGGCGTCATGCTTCCCGGAATCAGCGACTTCGAAACGGAGATATTGACTGCAAACAGCACGTTTACAATCAGTATGATCACATGACCCCTAAACTGTCCCCTTTCAATCATAGACCGAATTTTGCAAAACGGAGGCAAACATACGAAATAATTTGCTTCGCATCACATGATGACTGCCTGAATTTTGAACAGGGAAAAACAGCACTTCAAAAAAAAGAATTAACCGTATTTTCAACACGGAGTGCACGGAGTACACGAAGAGAACGATGAACGATGAATCCGTTCATCGCGTTTTCCGGTACGCGGGGATGCTTTTCCGTATCCCGTGCGCCGTTTTCAACCGGCTGTTCTCTTTGTGTTAGGGCAACCGCATCAAAATTTATCACAAAATATGCTCGGTCGTTGCCTGTTTCCGGCTTGAAAAGCCGGATTTCCATAACCGCAGGTAAGCGTAGCGTAGCCTGCGGTAGAAACGTGACTCGCCGTGTCCCCACTGCCTGAAAGGCAGGACAGCGCAGTAATAGCGAGTCCTGCCTTTCAGGCATCAGGGAGTGTGTTGCCATCCCGTCCGCAGGCTGCGCTACGCTTACCTGCGGTTATGAAAATCTAACCCTTCGGGTTATAAGGATCACTGATTTTGATGCGGTTGCCCTGTCTTTGTGTGCTCCGTGTGCTCCGTGTTTGAAAATAAACGGCGCCGGCAGTCTGAGCGGGAAGCATGGACTTAAGTTAATAAAACTAAAAACTACGCGTGATTTTAAACTCTTTTCCTGCAATCGTGACTATCTTTTCGTAAAAAACAACATTTTTATGGGAAGATATCTATCATTATTTTTATGCATGCTGCTTTTTTCCGCACCCGCATTCGGGCAGGTCGAGATAAGAGGCGCCATTGTCGAACAGGACAGCAGGGAGCCGGTCGAACAGGCCTCTGAACGAGGATGTCTGCGGGGCGGATTGCCGTGCGGCCGCGACGGCGCCTGGCCACGGGTGCGCGGTGCACAACAAGGGGAGGCGGCGCCCAAATCCTGTTTTTGCCCGAGAATGTCCGGCGGCGAAAGGTAGCGTGATCCGCGAGGGGAAAAAAGATTGAAAAAAAACGGCGGTTTCCGGATAATCGGCGTATATTTGCGGCACGGGATAATTTAAAGACACAATTCAAACATATTACGGACATGATGAAATCATTCTACCATTCGTTTACGTATCTTGTCAGGGGAAAGGGAAACAGCCTGATCAAGATTGCATCGCTCACGCTGGGACTGGCCGTGGCGCTGGTTTTGTTTTCGAAAGTGGCCCACGAGATGAGTTACGACACGCTTTTTCCCGATTCGGAGCGTATCTACCGGATTCAGCGCAAAATTTATGCGGACGACCGGGTAGACAGGGAAACCGAACGGCTGTATGCTCCGGTGGCGGGGGACCTGAAGGCGGACATCGAGGAAATCGAAGCGTCTGCCGCCGTGATGCTTTCGGTCGGGGAGAGGTATCTGCAGAATGGAGAGGTATGGACGAAGGAGCGGGTGCTGGAGACGGAAGCGTCGTTTTTCGACGTGTTCGGCATCCGCCTGCGCGAGGGCGAGGGGGCGTTGCTGGACGTGCCGTCGAACTTGTTTCTTTCGGCTTCGGCTGCCGTGCGTCTGTTCGGGAACGGGGCGGCGGTGGGGAAAACGCTGGTCGACGGTTCGCGGACGTATACCGTTGCGGGCGTGTTCGAGGACATGCCGGCCAGTCATCTGGCGTTCGACGTGCTGGCGCCGCTGCGGGAACATGCGGGCGATCTGCTGGCAGAGGGATGGCGCAATCCGGATGCTTTCGGCGGCTACGTCAGGTTGCGTCAGGGCGTGGCGGCGGAAACGGTGGAGGACAAAATAAAAACCGTTCTGCCCAAATACATGGACGTGGCAGCGATGACGGCGCAGGGTAACGTGCACGAGTTTTATCTCGCGCCTGTTGCCGCGATTCATTCCGGCAGTGCGGACGTCAGGCAGCTCACGGTTGTGCTGAGCCTGCTGGCTTTCGCACTGCTGTTTGTGGCGGCAATGAACTATGTGCTGATATCCGTGTCGTCGCTGACGCGCCGCGCAAAGGCGGTGGGGATACACAAGTGCAGCGGGGCGTCGAAGGGGAATATCTTCCGGATGTTTATCGGCGAGACGGCGATCGTCGTCTTCGCGGCGCTGATTGTTTCGGTGATGCTGATTTTCGTGTGCAGGGGAATGATAGAAAGCATGATCCAGACGCCGCTGTCGGCCGTGTTCTCCGTCCGCAACTTGTGGGTGGCCGGAGCCGTGCTCGCCGCGCTGCTGCTGCTGGCGGGCGTCATGCCGGCCGCCATCTTTGCGGCTGTTCCCGTCACACACCTCTTCCGGGCATATTCGACGGACAGGCGCAGGTGGAAGCATGCGCTGCTCTTCGTCCAGTTTGCGGGCATCACCTATGCGGCCACATTGCTCGTCATCATCGTCGGACAATACAACCTGCTGCTGTATGCGGATCTTGGATACGCGACGGAAAATATCATCTACACGGAAAATATCCATCAGTTGACGCGCGACGAGGTGGAGCGCGTGAAGGCGGAACTCGAGCGGATGCCTGAAGTGCGCAGCGCTTCGGTTACCTCCAACTTGCCGACGGACAGAATGAACGGTATCCTGGCGAAAAACGGCGAAAACATGGAAGTTTCCTTTTCGTCGCGCAGCATCGGCGTCGACGCCGACTTTCTCGAAACGCTGCAAATCCGGCTGCTGGCAGGGAGCAACGTCGAGGGAAGCAGTAACAACTATACGCGCGCCGTCGTGAACGAACGGTTCGTCGAAATGATGGGCTGGACGGATGCGCCCGTCGGCAAGACCTTTTACAACGGCCTGACGGCAACGCCCACCGAAGTGATCGGCGTGGTCGGAAACTTCAAGACGCATACGCTCTACGAAAGTGAATTCAACGGAAATGCCGCGCCCGTCGCCCTCTTTCCGATAGAAAAAAGCGCCGACAACTGGCTCTTCGGATGGAACCGCGTGATCCTTCACCTCCATTCCACGGACGCCGCCGTCATGGCCCGCCTGAATGAAAAACTGCAGCAGCTCACGGGCCACCCTACCATCGGCATCGTCAGTTACCGCGCCCTGATACGGTCGCTCTATCATGACACGCTCCTCTACCGCGACACGATTGTCGCCGCCGCCGTCATACTCCTGATCATCGTCATCCTCGGACTGACCGGCTTCACGGACGACGAAATCAGCCGCCGCAGCAAGGAAATCGCCATACGCAAAGTTTTCGGCGCATCGGCGGGCAACATCCTGACGACCGTAGCCCGTGGTATTGTGCTCGTTTCCATCCCCGCGATACTGACCGGCCTCATGCTTTCGTTCGTCACCGGCGGCGACTGGCTCCGGCAGTTTGCAGAAAAGATCCCGCTCGGCATCCCGCTCTTCGCCGCGAGCGGACTGGCCGTCCTTGCGGGAATCGTTTCATGTATCGCCATACGCGCCTGGACGGTCGCAAACGGGAACCCGGTGAATTATATCCGGACGGAATGACGCCCGGAAGAAACGCGGACTCCAGTTAATAAAACTAAAAACCACGCGTGATTTTAAACTCTTTTCCTGCAATCGTGTCTATCTTTTCGTAAAAAACAACATTTTTATGGGAAGATATCTATCATTATTTTTATGCATGCTGCTTTTCTCCGCATCCGCATTCGGGCAGGTCGAGATAAGAGGCACCATTGTCGAACAGGACAGCAGGGAGCCGGTCGAACAGGCGTCCGTCCGCTTGCTGCACGAAAAAGACAGCGCTTTCGTGCAGGGCGCGGCCAGCAGCCGGGACGGAAGTTTTTCTCTCAAGCAAGTTAAGAACGGAAATTATCTGCTGCATATCACTTATATCGGTTACGAATCCCTCTGGCGTCCGCTGCAGGTGACGGGCCGCACGAACCCCGTCCGGCTGGGGCAGATGACGCTGGCCGACGAGTCGATCCTGCTGGACGAGGCTTCGGTGACGGGCAAGGCGCCCGAAGTGAAGGTGCAGAACGACACGGTCATCTACAATGCCGATTCGTACAAGGTGGCCGAAGGCTCGGTGCTCGAAGACCTGCTGAAGAAGATGCCCGGCGTCGAGGTCGACACCGAAGGCAAAGTGACCGTCAACGGAAAGGAGATCAAGAAAATCATGGTAGACGGAAAAGAGTTTTTCTCGGACGATCCCAAGGTGGCTTCGCGCAATCTGCCCGCGAAGATGGTCGACAAGGTGCAGGTGCTGGACCGTAAAAGCGACATGACGCTCATGACGGGCTTCGACGACGGCGAAGAAGAAACGATCATCAACCTGACGGTCAAGCCCGGCATGAAGGAGGGCTGGTTCGGCAACGCCTTTGCCGGATACGGCAGCCAGGAGCGCTACGAAGGCAACTTCATGGTCAACCGCTTCGTCAACAACGACCAGTTCACCATCATGGGCGGCATGAACAATACGAACAACATGGGCTTCTCCGACCTGGCTTCGGCCATGTTCAGCGGCATGGGCGGCGGACGGCGCGGCTTCGGCGGATTCTTCGGAGGCGGCAACGGCATCACCTCGTCGGGAAACATCGGCATGAACTTCAGCAAGGAATTCAGTTCGAAACTGACCCTCGGCGGCAACGTCCGGTATTCACATTCGGACAATCTGGCCGAAAGCAAAGACGACAACCGGCAGATCCTGCCCGGCAACAATACGCTTCGCGACATGAGCGAAAGCAACCGCAACACGGTCAACGACAATCTGGGCGTGAACCTCCGCATGGAATGGAAACCGGACGAGAGGACACAGATCATTTTTCGCCCCGACTTCAGCTACAGCAAGACGCACCGCGACGAAACGGAAAACTCACATTCGGAAAGCGGCGTCCTGAACGAAACGCTCTCCCCGACCAACAGATCCAGCTCGCGCTCAAGCTCCGACGGCGAAGGATTCAACGGCTCGTTCCGACTGGAATTCAGCCGCCGGCTCAACGACAGCGGACGCGTGTTCAGCGGGTCGCTGTCAGGCGGACTCAACGATTCGTACAGCAACGGCTTCGACTGGTCGAAAACGGATTATCTCATGTACGGCGATTCGAGCGACGTCATCGACCAGCAGATCCGCTACGACAACAGCGGCTCCAACTACAGGGCCTTCCTCTCGTGGGTCGAACCGATCGGACACAACAACTTCATCCAGGCCACATACAGCTTCAGCCGCAACGGACGCGAGTCGCTCAAAAACTCGTTCAACAACGACGGCGAAGGCCGCTACACCGAACTCGACTCGACCTACAGCCGCAGCACGCGCAACTACGCCACGCAGCAGCGCGCCCGGATCGCCTTCAAGGCCGTACGCGCGAAATACGACTACATGCTCGGCTTCAACGCCGACCCCTCGTCGCTCAAAACGGAAACCTTCGTGGGCGACGAAGTGCTGTACTCCAGTGCACGCGACGTGGTGAACTACTCGCCCTTCGCGCAGCTGAACTACCGCTTCGACAAGCAGACCTTCCTGCGCATCAACTACGACGGCGACACCAACCAGCCCTCCATGCAGCAGCTGCAGCCCGTGCCCGACATCTCCGACCCGCTCAACACGACGATCGGCAACCCCGAACTGAAACCGACCTATTCCAACGACGTCCGCATACAGTTCAACAAATTCGTCCCCGAAAAGCAAACCGCCTTCATCGCCTTTGCCGACGGAGGATTTACGATGAACGACATCGTGACGAAATCGACCGTCGACCAGACGACGGGCAAGCGCGTCAGCACGTACGAAAACGTGAACGGCAACTTCCGCGCCAACGTCCGCCTGATCGTCAACACGCCGCTCAAGAACAAAAAATTCTCGATCAACACAATGACTTTCGGCATGTTCAGCAACAGCAACGGATTCGTGAACGGCGAAAAGAACACGAGCAAAAACCTGTCGGTGATGGAACGCGCGGGCATCGACTTCCGCTCCGACCGTTTCGACTTCGGGCTGAACGGCAACGTGCGCTTCCAGCACACGCGCAATTCGCTGCAGGGACAGCAGAACCTGAATACGTTCAACTACGGCGGCGGCGCCACCACAAGCCTCTACCTGCCCCTGAACTTCAGAATAGAAAGCGACATCACCTACTCGACCAACTCCGGCTACACGAGCGGTTTCGAACAGCGCGAATGGCTCTGGAACGCCTCCATCTCCAAGTCGCTGTTCAAAAACAACGCAGGCACCATCCGCCTGAAGATGTACGACATCCTGCAACAGCGCAGCAACATCTCATACAGCGTGTCCTCGAGCAACATCCGCTATTCGGAATACAACACGCTGAAAAGCTATTTCATGCTACATCTGGTCTACCGGTTCAGCATCTTCAAGGGAGGCGCTACGGAATCCGATGTGCGAAGAGGTCCGGGTCCCGGCGGTCCGGGCCCCGGCGGTCCGCCGCCAGGCGGAAGACCGGGAGGAGGTCCTCCCATGCGGTTCTGAGAGGCATTAGATTATGCCGGTTATCAGGAAGGCCGGTTTCTGCACGAAACCGGCCTTTTCCATCGAACGACAAACGTATGCTATTGACAAGCCCTGACGGGCTATCCTTGCGTCGAACCCGGGTTCATGCCTGATTTTTCAGCCATGCACGGAAATTTCGGTTCATTCTTTTTTTGAGGCGCTGTTTCTTTTTTGAAATAAGGGAAAGACAATAGCAAATGCATTCGCTACAGAGAGGCTCGTACCGTCTTCCTATGTTTGCAGTCTGGAAAGAAAGCTGTATGTTTGTAGAAAAAAAGTAAAAGAAAGAAAAATAAAAATAAGATAAAAATTTTCGACAGAAGAAAGGAAAGGAAAAAGATTAGGCGCGTCATTGGTACAAAGATACCGTTCGCAAAGCAAATCTCCTTTCCCTTCCTGTTGAGACCCTGAACAGTTCTTTAGGCCATGAGCCTGCATACAGGATTGATAGGGCAAAACAGGATTCTTCCGTCTACTTTAAAAATTATTTGCAATGGCAAAGATACAAAATTATGTTGGAATAGACATCAGTAAAACGACATTTGACGTGTCGTACGAATCGAACGAAAAAGTTCGGAGTAAGAAATTTGCATATGATGCAGCCGGTATGCAGTCATTGCTGTCACTCCTGGAGGAGGGTTCTCACTGTGTGATGGAATCAACGGGGACGTATCATTGCCGCCTGGCGTATTTTCTCCATGAACA
>JAIRYD010000088.1 GCA_031267935.1 Tannerella sp. | reverse complement strand
ACGGCGGCACGCCAGTCTTCTCCGTTGTGCACGAGGAAGGTTCGGAAGCCTGTTTCTTCGCCGGCGCGGATATTGTCGCGGCTGTCGTCCAGAAACAGCGTTTCGGAGGGAATGATGCCGCTGTCGGCTACCATCATGCGGAAGATTTCGATGTCCGGCTTCACGCATTTCATTTCGTACGAAACATACACGCGGTCGAAATAGTCCGTGATCGGCCGTCCGGCGGACGAGAAGCGTCCGGTCCGCGCCCAGCGCTCGATCAGGATGGGATTGTTGTTGCTCAGGACGTATGTGCGGTATTTTTTTCGCAGTTCGAGCAGGCAGTCCAGTTTGTACGGTTCGGGCGGGTCGACAATGCTCAGCCATGCTTCTTCGATGGCTTCGCGCGGAATGTCCCGACCCGCTTCCCGGCAGAGCAGCCGGCAAAACGTATCCGTGTCTATTCCGCCCTGCTCGAATGCCAGAAAGATCCCCTTGTGGTGATACGAATCGATCAGCGCCTCCGCATTCTGCACGCCGATCGACCGGAAGCGCCGTACAGCCCTCTCACGCCGGACGTCTACCAGCACACCTCCCATATCGAAGACAATGTTTTTTATCATGAAGAAATCGTATTTGTTTTTCAAACCTTATGTAAATCGCATGCAAAGATACGCTTTTTCCCGAAACTGCGAAGGACTTGGCGGAGCATACGGCTTCGAATAAAATAAATGCAGCAAATATTCCGATTTTTTTTGTACTCCCGTATAATTTTGTTTATCTTTGACCGATTTTTTCGATACGAATGAATAAAACGAACCAAATCCCGGGCTGCCGACTGGTCATTGCATGGCTGTTATGTGCCGTCTTTCTTGCGCCTTACACGACGAAGGCTTTCCACGTGCACCATCACGGCAAGGGAGACGCGGCGTGTACGCATTCGTCCGGCGAAGGCAACGACTGTCCGATCTGTCACTTTGCGCTGTCGCTCTTTGTCGAGGCCAAAGCGCTTACGATTGACGACGTTTCGCCGTTCGCCGTCTGCGAGCCGGCTGTTTATTCGGGGAAGATGGTTTTTGCCGTTGTTTCATCCCGCCACCTGCGCGGTCCGCCGCACGTCTGATTTACTCCGCAAAAAAAGTTGCGTTTCGGGGCGGATTCCACGCGGAATCCGTCTGCAGGTTTATATTTTTATATCAAACAAAAAATTTGTATGCATACCGGATACATTCGTGTCCCGGCGATGTGCATGCTGTCGATATCCTTGTGCGTGAATGCGCAGGAGACGGATTCGGTCAGGGTCGTCCAACTGGAGGGCGTGACGGTAAGTGTTTCGCGCATGCGAAATATGGTCCGTCATACGGCTCTGCCGGTGGACGTGGCCGGCGAGCGTTTTCTGACGGAGCACTTCACGGGCAACCTCGTACAGTCGCTGCAGCATCTGCCGGGCGTGCAATCCATGAATATCGGTGCGGGATTCGCCAAGCCGGTTGTCCGCGGAATGGGGTTCAATCGCATCTCCGTCGTGGAGAACGGGCTGAAGCAGGAAGGCCAGCAATGGGGCGCCGACCACGGTCTCGAAATCGATGCTTTCGACGTCGAACAGGTCGTCGTACGCAAAGGTCCGGCATCGCTCCTCTACGGCAGCGATGCGCTGGGCGGCGCCGTCGAGATTTCGCGTCTTCCGCCTCCGCCGGACAATCGTCTTTTCGGCGAAGCCATGACGCTGACCAGATCGGTCAACGGGCTGTTCGGCGGTTCGCTGATGCTCGGCGTGAAGAAAGACGGCTGGTACGGCAGGGTGCGTTATACCGAACAGCGCTTCGGCGACTATCGCATCCCGGCCGACACGGTGATTTATCTCACGCAGCGCCAGCCTGTCGACGGGCGACTGAAGAATACCGCAGGCTTCGAACGCGATGCTTCGCTGTATGTCGAGCATCGTGCCGGACGGCGCCTGGCGCGCTACGCGCTGAGCAATGCCCGCCAGAAGACCGGTTTTTTTCCCGGTGCACACGGCGTGCCCGATCTTTCGCGACTGCAGGACGACGGCAACAGCCGCAACATCGAACTGCCTTTCAGCATGGTCAATCATCTGAAGGCGACGACCCGTCAGCAGTATGCGAACGATCGCGGCGCCATCTTCTCGCTGGATGCCGGATACCAGAACAATTACCGCGAAGAGCGCAGCCGTTTTCATACGCACTACGCCGGTCAGCCTCTGCCGGAAAACGATCCGGACAAGGAACTGGTGTTCCGTCTGGACACGTACGGCGCCTCGTCGAAGGTGCGCCTGACCGGTTCTCCCGGCCGGGAACACACGTTCGGCTGGGATGTGCAGTATCAGCGAAACCGCATTGCCGGATATTCGTTTCTGCTGCCTGCCTACCGCCGTTTCACGACGGGCGTGTACTGGCTCGCTTCCTTTCGTCTATCCCGTACGCTCTCGCTCAGCGGCGGCGTACGTTACGATTACGGACGAATGGACATCACGGCATACGCCGATCCTTACCTGGCGGCGCATCTGACCATGCGGGGCTATTCGGGCGAGATGGCGGAGGCGTACCGGTGGCGAAGCTATCCCGTCGACCGCCGTACCGGCGATTTTTCCGGCTCGGCGGGTATCGTCTGGGAACCGCACGAGGCGCATCTGTTCAAGGCGAACGTCGGACGGAGTTTCCGCATGCCGGGGGCGAACGAACTGGCGTCGAACGGCGTGCATCACGGTACGTTCCGCCACGAGCAGGGCGATCCCGCGCTGTCGTCCGAACACGGGTGGTTGCTGGACGTGTCGTACGCATACGCGTCGCGCGACATTACCGTCACGCTGTCGCCCTTTGCCGGTCTGTTCGACAATTACATCTATCTTCGTCCGACGGGCGAATGGTCGGTGCTTCCCCATGCCGGACAGATTTATCGCTACACGGGGACGGATGCGGTATTTGCGGGTGCGGAGATGGCGTTTGATGCGGATTTTCTGCGCTGCCTTCATTATCGTTTTCTGTGGGAGTATGTGTATACGTACAATCGCGACGAACGGGTGCCGCTCGCTTTTTCGCCTCCGACGTCTGTCGAGCATGCGCTGACGGCGAAGTGGAAGTGTTTCGAGTTTCATGCCGGATGGCAGCGTCTGTTTGCCCAGCATCGCGTGGCGCACAACGAAGACGCGACGCCCGGCGCCCACTTGTGGCGTGCAGGTGTGTCCGCACGCCTGACGTTTGCGGAGGTGACGCTGTCGCTGCATAACCTGACGAACGCAACTTATTACAATCATCTGAGTTTCTACCGGAAAATGGAAATACCCGAGCCGGGACGGAACGTGCAGTTGATGGTGAAGATTCCTTTTCATAAATTATTACCTGACAAATAAAAAAAAAAAATTACAAACAAAAATTTTACAAAGATGAGAACAATAAACATATTTTCCGTGATCGGCCTTGCGGCTGTATTGTCGTTAACGGTTGTTTCCTGCGAAAAAGAAGGAAAAGAGGAAGTGGACACGACCAAACCGGTCATCAACCTGATCGAGCCTGAAGAAGGGGACGTGCTGCAAATAGGCGCCGACGTGCATTTCGAGATGGAACTGTCGGACGACGTGATGCTCGGTTCGTACAAGGTGGAGATTCATTCGAATTTCGACGGGCATGGACACGAGACGAAGGCGGACGGCGAGGGGTTCTTTTTCGACCGTTCGTGGGACGTTTCCGGACAGCGTAACGCGAGCATCCATCATCACGAAATCTTCATACCGGAGGATGCCGAGCCGGGCGACTATCATCTGATGGTCTACTGTCTGGATGCGGCGGGCAATGAGACGTATGTGGTGATCAACGTGGAGTTGAGCCACGAGGCCGGCGAACACGAGCACGAGCATGAAGACGAGTGAAGTCGGGAGATGATTTGATGCGGACATGTGAATGATGTCGCGGATTAAGGACGGAGTCCCCTGCCGGAAATGATTTTTCGGCGGGGGACTTTTTCGAATGAAGAATTAAAAACTCATGTTACGCATCCGTTCAAACACGGAGCGCACAAAGCGAACAACAGATTGAAAACGATGCACGGGCTGCTGAAAAACATCTCTGCGTACCGGAAAACGAAAAAAACGCACATGTGTTTAAAACGATCACACGCGTGTGCTCAAGTTGAGCACACGTATATTCATTCCAACAGATTGAAAACGGTGCAAGGGCTGCTGAAAAACATCCCTGCGTACCGGAAAACGAAAAGAACGCACGTGTGTTTAAAACGATCACACGTGCGCTCAAGTTGAGCACGCGTGTATTCATTCCGAAAGCATGTGCTTTCATTTCAAAAAATCATGTTTTCATTTTAAAAGCATGTGCTTTCAAGTTGAGCACACGTGCGTTTGAGTTGAATGCACGTGTGATTGAGTTGAACGCATGTGCATTCATTTTAAAAAATCGTGTGTTTAAGTTGAGTACACGTGTGATCAACTTAAACACACGTGCATATTCGGGCCGTTCGCACGTTTCTTCATTCCGTCCGTATGCTTCTTCATTTCGTCCTGAACTAATATCGAACTGATTATAAGTATAATGGGTGATTTGCTCCGCCGGGTGCAGCGTCTTTCGCCACGTTCCTGCCCGGCATGGCCTCCCGCCGCGTCGCGCTGAAAGCAAGCCTGCGCCGGCGTTGTCGATACGGAACCTGTCCTGCCTTTCAGGCAGCGGGAGTATGTGCTGCTCTTTCGCCGCAGGTCGCCGTCCTGCGGTTATGGAAATCACGTCCTTCGGACTCGGGCTTTCCGGCATGGAATTTGCGGCAGTGCGTTACATCGGTTAAAAGTGAGAAATGAATGGGTTTACCGGTGCGGGATTTCATACTGAAACGGATGGAATCCACAGCGGCGAAAGTATTATTTCTTTCCGGAGATAATTTCGATCAGGCTGTCGGGGTTTTCGCAGCTTACCACATAAAGGCCGTCCACAGTCCGGATCAATACTGCGCTGTCGATATCGGTAGCGTATTTTTGTTTCCATATTCTCAATTATTTCATCCGGGTAAAGCCTGTCTTCCATTAAAAACCGCGACAAAGATATGGTGAATTTTTTACGTTTGAACTCCCACAAATGAGGTATACTGTGCGCGGCATGGTTTTGTGAACGATGAATGATGAATCCGGTCATCGTTCATCGTTAAACTCGCAATTTTAGACCGCGTGAAGTATAACCGGATTGACACGGACTGCAAGTCGGCGCCGGCGGCGCAGAAGATTTGTCCCGTACGGGTCCCGCCTGCACGCATTTACAGGCAGTGCCGAACCGTACGGCGATGTCACGCTGCCGGCACGGCAAACGCTTATAAACCGCTTGAAAAAAACGCTGACAGGATTTTTTGAATTTATTTTCCGGATTAAGCGGTTTATTAAGCGATTTTTTAAGCGGTCTGCATGTATATTTGTAAAAAAAAATTATTACAGCGATAACAGTCATTCACGAAAATATAAAATGAAAACATTCAGTCCACTCTCCTTATCGGCGCTTCTGCTGCTAATCGCAAGCTGCAGTGTGCGGCAGACGGCAGATGAAACAGCTGCGGAACTTTCGATTTCGTCAAAAGTATATACCGGCAGCATCAACAGTTCTGCCGTTTTTTCGTCCGTCAGATGTGTGCCGCTCGAAACGAATCAGGATCTGCTGATCGACAATGCCGTTAAAATTGTGCACAGGGACAGTTTCATCTACGTGGCCGACCGGTTTGCACTGTACCGGTTCGACGAAGAAGGGAATTCGTGCGGAACAGTCAGGCGGTACGGTCCGGGGCCGGAAGAATACCGCGGCATTGCCGATTTTGAAATCAATGCCGATCAGACGGTCTGGATTTTGAGCAGGACGGACAGGGCGCTGTACAGATACACGTGGGACGGCATCCTGGAAAAAACCGTCAGGATGGACTGCTGGGCGACGAAACTGTATTTCGTCAATCCCGAAAAAGTATGCATCTACATCGGCAATGAAATGGACGAAAACAATCGGCACCGGCTCAGAACGGTCGATCTGCGCACGAACGGCACAGTCGCCAGTCATCTGGAAATAGACCCCGGAAAAGCCCGGTATCTGCACGTCCATTCGCACGGTCACTTCAGCCGGATATACGGCCGTGAACACGAAATGTATTTTTTCGACATGTTCGACGACGTGATCCATCAATGGTCGAACGACGACCTGAAACCCGCTTTCAAAATGAACATCAACCGCAAAAACATTCCGCCATCATTCTACGACAACGATTACGGCGACGTATCCGTATTTTTCCAGGCCCTGTTCAAGGGCGACCATGCATACGGCACGGACCTGTTTGTCGAATACGGCACGGATTACCTGTACTCCTACTTTTACGGCGGCGAACGCCGTTTTGCACTCATTTCCAAAGAAACCCGCGAAGCGACGCACGATTTCAAAACAATCGCCGAAGACGTCGTACTGTCAGGCTATCCGGTCAACCTGACGGAACATGCCTGCTTCATTCAGCAAAACAATGAACTCATCCTGCCGCTCGTCCCGCCTGATATCGCCGAATATGCAAAAAATCATCCGGACGAAGAAACTCGTAACAGCATACTGCAACGCATCCGCTATACGGACGAAGATCAGAATCCGGTCCTGCTGATTGTGAACAGACAAAGTAACCGGCAGTCGGAGGTGGTGGTCCCTAAATTTTAAACTGACAAACATGAAACAAACTTTGAAAATCATGAAAAAAAATCTCCTTTTCCCCGTCCTCGCCCTCGTCATCCTCTCCGCCTGTTCGCCGGACGCCGGCACGCCGGCGGTATATCTGACGGGCATAAATCCCGAAACGGAAGACGTCCCTTACATGAGGTTTCCGTTTCGCATCGGATTGAGTGATTCTGTGGCCGTAATGCTTGACCTGGCTGCAGACAGCTGCTTCTACCATGTCGTTTCCTATCCGGATTTTCAATATCTCTATTCCCTGGGGAAAAGAGGCAACGGCCCCGGCGAAATCATCCTGCCGACACCGTTCCAGCTGCACGGCGGTCACCTCTTCCTGTTCGACGGAAACAGGAGTAATATATTCGATATGAACCTCTCCGGGAAGCAAAATACCGGTCTCGAGGATTACATCCATTTTAATGACCTGAGCACCTGTGTCGATTTTGTCCGCATAGACGATACCACCTTTCTCATGGGCGACCTGAGCGGCAGGAACCGTCTTCTGCGCGTCACGCCCCAAACCCGGACGGGCATCCTGGATCTTCCGGGTGAAAGCGCCGGTGAAAATGGAGCGGATCATGGCTATATCTGGCGGAGCTATATGGACATGAATTACGAACTGAACAAAGTCGCACTGGTCACCCAGTATGGAGCAGTGCTTGAAATAGTAGACCTGAACGACTGGTCGGTCATTAGGACAGTCGGAAAAGCAGGCTTCCCCCGATCTGCAAAACAGCACGTGGCAGAATACTATGATGTGAAATGGCGCAAAAACGATATTTACGCATTATATTCTGATGTATCGGAAACCGAATCAAACCGGCAGCGAGCCGGTGATCAGAAATCGCTGAGCGGGGGAGACCGCGTTCATGTTTTTGATCAAAACGGAGTAATGACAAAAACATACCACCTGGACGTGCCGATTAATGGCTTTACGATAGATGAAAAAAACAATTTGCTTATCGGCATCAGTTCAAACAGCGACTGGCCGGTATATATTTTCAAACTCGACTGAACGCCGCATGCAAACACCGGCAAACATC
>JAIRYD010000006.1 GCA_031267935.1 Tannerella sp. | reverse complement strand
GAACTATGAACGATGAATGATGAATTCGTTTATCGTTTATCGTTGCCGCCGGTACGGACTGCAACCAGGGCAACCGCATCAAAGTTTATCACAAAATATCCATCAGGCGCTGGATATTTCAGGCTTGAAAAGCCGGATTTCCATAACCGCAGGTAAGCGCAGCGCAGCCTGCGGCAGGGGCATGACTCGCCCTGCCCCCCCCCTGCCTGAAAGGCAGGACAGCGCGTGTAATCCGAATCCTGCCTTTCAGGCAGTTGCGTACAGCGTTTCTGCCGCAGGCTGCGCTGCGCTTACCTGCGGTTATGAAAATCTAACCCTCCGGGTTATAAGGATCACCGATTTTGATGCGGTTGCCCCGGACTGCAACTGCCAATCCGGTTCGATAAAAAGACACGGGCTGCAACCGTTCATCGTTCATAGTTCATAGTTAATGACGTTCATCGTTCTCATCACATTCCGTACCTTACGGCACGGTGCCGGACGGGCATCCGGCGTTTTCTACCGACATTCCGTACCTTACGGCACGGGATATAAACGTCGCCGCCCCCCCCGTTCATAGTTCATCGTTCATAGTTCATCGTTAATGACGTTCATCGTTAATGACTCAGTCTTCCGAAAACGTCTGCACCAGCACGTCCCTGTACGAATTGAATATCTTCGATTGCGAAACGAAGCCGATATAGCGTCCTTCGGCGTCGACCACGGGCAGGTTCCATGCCTTCGTGTCGTCGAATATGCGCATGATTTTCTCCATCGGCATGTCCGTGCGTATTTTGTCGGGCGGGGAGACCATGATTTTCGATACCCGGAAGCGGTCGTACAGTTCGGGGCGGAAGATGATGTTGCGGATATTGTCGAGCAGCACCAGCCCGACCAGCATGCGGTTGCGGTCCACGACGGGAAACATGTTGCGCGACGAGCGTGCGATGGCGTTGCGCACCACCTCGCCCAGCGTCGAGTCCGGGTTGAGGATGATGAAATCCGTTTCGATCACGTCGTCTATTTTCAGCAGCGTGAGCACGGCCTTGTCCTTGTGGTGCGTCAGCAGTTCGCCCTTCTTTGCCAGACGCATGGAGTAGATGCTGTGCGGCTCGAACATGATTATCAGCGAATATGAACTGATGGAAACGATCAGCAGCGGCAGAAACAGATCGTATCCGCCGGTCAGTTCGGCGATCAGGAAAACGCCCGTGAGCGGGGCGTGCATCACGCCCGACATCACGCCCGCCATCCCGAGCAGGGCGAAATTCTTTTCCGGCAGGTACATCGTCAGATCGAAATAGTTCGACACGTGCGAAAAGACAAAACCCGCAATGCATCCCAGATAGAGGCTGGGCGCAAAGATGCCTCCGCATCCGCCTCCGCCGTTCGTCGCGCTGGAGGCAAACACTTTCGTCAGCAGTATCAGAGAGAGGAAAACGACGATTCCCCAGTAATTGTCGCCGAGGGGGCGAAACGGACTGTTGTCAAGCATGAACGCATACTGCCCGTCCAGCAGCGAATCAATGCTGTCGTATCCCTCTCCGTAGAGAGGCGGGAAGATGAAGATCAGGATGCTCAGCATCACGGCGCCGAGGAGCAGCTTCTGCCACTGATGTTTCAGCCGGCCGTATATGCCTTCGATCCAGTTCATCGCACGGGTGAAATAGAGCGAGATCAGGCCGCAGAAGACGCCCAGCAGCAGGACGTAGGGGATGCGCCCCATCTCGAACACTTCGGTTTGCGAGAATTTGAACATCGCCTCCGAACCCGTGAAGACGTACGAGAGGGTCGCCGCCGTCACCGACGAGATCAGCAGCGGCAGTACCGACGTGAGCGTGAGGTCGAGCATCAGCACTTCGATGACAAAGACCAGTCCCGCGATCGGCGCCTTGAAGATGCCGGCCACCGCACCCGCCGCACCGCATCCGACGAGCAGCATCAGCGTCTTCTGCTCGATCCTGAACAGCCGTCCGAGATTCGAACCGATGGCGGCGCCCGTCAGCACGATGGGCGCCTCCGCTCCGACCGAACCGCCGAAGCCGATCGTCACCGAACTGGCCACGAGCGACGACCAGATGTTGTGCGCCTTGATGCGGCTTTTGCGCTGCGAAAGGGCATAGAGGATCTTCGTCACGCCGTGACTGATGTCGTCGCGAACCACGTAGCGCACGAACAGGCCGGAAAGCAGAATGCCCGCCACGGGATAAACAAGCAGCAGGTAGTTGACGCCGCCGCCGGACGCATTGACCATCAGCAGATGCTGTATCGAATGAATCAGATATTTGAGGAAGATGGACGCCGCCGCCGCGCCCAGGCCGACGAAAAAACTGATGACCAGCACGAACGTCTTCTCCCTGACATGCTTCTCGCGCCAGAGGAGAAAGCGGTAGAACAAACCCTTGTTTTCAGTTCCGTCTTTCATTCCGCGCTATACTCCTTTTCCCGTAAACACGATTTTTATCGTGTAGATCAATATCGTAATGTCGAGCGTGAGCGACATGTGCTTGTAGTACATCATGTCGTAGTCGAGGCGCTCGATCATCTTGTCGACCGTGTCCGCATATCCGTATTTCACCATTCCCCACGACGTGATGCCGGGACGGACGTTGTGCAGCAGATAGTAGTACGGCGCCTTTCTGACGATGGCGTCGATGTAGCGCCGCTGCTCGGGACGCGGTCCGACCAGGCTCATGTCGCCCCTGAGGATGTTCCAGAACTGCGGAATCTCGTCCAGACGGTATTTGCGCAGGAAGCGTCCGAACGGCGTCACGCGCGGATCGTTCCTGTCGGTCAGCAGCGCGCCCTGATTGGCGGCGTCCACATACATCGAACGGAATTTGTAGATGATGAACGGCCGCCCCATGTATCCGATGCGCTCCTGCCTGAAGAAGACGGGTCCTCTCGAACTGCGTTTCACCCCGATGGCGATGCCGGCATACAGCGGCGAAAAAAATATCAGCACGAGGGTGGCGACGATCTTGTCGAGCGCCCGTTTGATGTTCTTGGCCGCTTCGGAGAAATTGTTTGCCGTGACTTCCATCAGCGGAATGCCGTGGATGGTCTTGACGTCGACCGTGTAGAACGGATTGTCTTTCTCCGCCCAGATCTTGATGGGGCGCCTGTAGTGGTAGAGCGAATAGAGCAGGCGTATGCTCGCGTCGCCGTGTACGGTTTCGGGCGCGAATATCAGTTCGTCGACCGGCAGCGTTTCCGTCAGCCGGGGCAGATCGTCGATGCAGCCCAGTATCTCGCCCGCGTCGACTTCCGGACCGCGGCATCCGCCTTCTTCGTCGAAATCCACAAAACCGATGATGCGGTATCCGACCTTGGGCAGTTCGCGCTTGATTTTTGCCGCCTGACTGCCGGCGCCGATCACCAGCACGCGGAGCGCCCATTCGCCCCGCGCGATTTTGCGTGCGGCGTAGGATGTGGTCAGGCTGCGGCAGACGTATGTCATGGTGAACTGCATGAACCCGTACGAAAAGTAGATGGTGTAGTATATCTCGAACGACTGCGGCAAATCGTTCAGCACGACCACGAAGAAGATGAACGTCACCCCGATGGCGACCGTCGCGAAGGTGTTGAAAAGCTCGTCGATGCGCGACTTTCCGAACGGACGGTTGTAATATCCCGAAAAGTAATACAGTATCAGCCAGAACAGCGGCATCAGGATCTGCCCGACGACGACCTTCTGCGAAAAAATGTATGCCTGCAGGGAATCGTATGCCTCGTACTGTGCCACTTCGGAATAGCGTATGAGGTTGAGCAGGAACCACGCGACCGTTGCGGTCAGCAAATCGGCTGCGATGTATTTTATGATCTGCGTCCGTTTGTTCATCTATTCGCCTTCTTCTTTCATACCATCTCACTCGTGTTGCCTGCTTCAAAAATCGTTCATGGTAAGTTGTAAATCGGCAACAGCCTTTTTATGAATCGACAGGTTCAGATAATCAAATGTGGCTAATGCAATCATTGCGCCATTGTCTGTCGACCAGCGCATAGGCGGCAAGCATAATTCGATTTTAAGTTTATCGCATAATTTTCTAACTTCTTCGCGCAACTGCGGACTGGCAGCGACTCCTCCTACAATGACAAATGATTGAGAAGGGTTCTTTTTAAGCGCTAAATGTGATTTTTTGATTAATACATCCATTACAGCCTGGACAAATGAAGCTGCAATGTCTGCATTGGAAGTATCTTTGTTTGCATCCATGTAGCGGGCTACCGCTGATTTTAAACCGGAAAATGAAAATTCCAATCCTTTATTTATGACCGGACGAGGGAATGGAATGGAATCTGTTCCTTTCATTGCAAGTCTGTCAACTGCAGGTCCTCCCGGATAGCCTAAACCTAACATTCGTCCAACTTTATCATAACATTCTCCAACGGAATCATCGGATGTACTGCCAAGTAATTCTATTTCCGCAGAATTTTTCATATACGCCAGCAAGGTATGTCCACCCGAAACCAGCAAAACGGTTGCGGGAAATTTCACCTTTTTTTGTTCCAGGTCTGCGCTGCAAAGATGTCCTCGCAAATGATTAATTCCTATTACCGGTTTGTTCCATGCCAGCCCCAAGCCTTTTGCCGTATTCAATCCGACAAGCAATGAACCGATAAGACCGGGTCCTCTGGTAACTCCTATGGCTTTTATATCCCGGGGTGCAATTTTTGCTATTTTGAATGTTTCGTGTACGGCAGGCAATATCGCAGTAATATGGGCACGGGCTGCAAATTCAGGGTAAATACCTCCAAATTCGGCGTGTACATCCAGTTGTGAGGCAACTACGGAGGATAGAATATTCCCTTCGGAATCTACCAGGGCAACAGCCGTATCATCGCACGATGTTTCTATTCCTAAAATTATGTCATTCACCATTAAAAATATTATTAATTACATTTATCGGAATGATTCCACTTCTCTCAATCAGGGGAGGATTGTATCGACAATTTATGATTGTCGAAGGCGCTTCCCTGCCATCTCCATCCTCAATAATTAAATCCGGCACCCCGTTTAATTCGACTAAAATATCTTTTACCTTATTGGGCGTATCGGGTCGTCCGTGTTTATTGGCGCTTGTGACCAGTAAAGGGCCGGTTTCCTTTAATACGGAAAGCAATAATGCATTATCGGGAATACGGACGGCTATTTCTTCTCTTGTTTTCAGCCAGTCCGGTTTCAGGGATTCGTTTTTAAATCCCAGTACAAAAGTGATGGCGCCCGGGACCAGGACAGACCCGAACAACTTCCCGACGCGGGCGTTTACATCCAGTCCCAATCTTTCCAGATCGTCCATTTGCGCAACCATAACGGGAAGAAACATATCCCTCGGACGGCTTTTTAACGCATAAATTTTGGCAACAGCCGTTTCGTCCGTCGGCAAAGCCGCCAAGCCGTATACCGTATCGGTGGCGATAAGCACAACGCCGCTGTTTCGCAACACCTGGAGAATCTGATTTATTTTATTTACCGTCATTCTTCTTTAAATCGGCAATTTGTTTGAATGGACTATCGTCCGGACCAAATGGTTCGATGGACTTGCCATGGTGACCTAAAAACATATATATCCCAATGGTTATTATTTTTTCCAGACTCGGATCTGTTATTGCAATATTTAAATAGCATGCTCCCAATCGTTTTTCCAATAACTCTTTAGCTGTTTTAATAGATTGCTGATAAAACCTCAGTATAAAATAAGTATGGACTATGAAAACAGTCAATATTCCAACAGAAACATATAGAAAATATAAAAAATCAAACTTTGAATGACCGATCCAATAAACAATAATAATAAGAATGAGGACTGCCGGAATTTCAAGCATTGCTATACGATATAGCCATTTGTTACTTTTCTTAATCTCTTTTTCCGCCTTATCTATATTATCTATAAGTTCATTGACTTTGGATTTATTGAAAACAGAAGATTCATGTTTCGAGATAAGGTCGCAGAACTGCTGGCGATAGTCGTATTCAGAAATACCTCCATTGCCATACTTTGTTTTCAGTTTTTCATATTGGGTTTTAAATGGATGTATTGTAGCAGAAATTATATCGGCTATTGCTTCATACCTTTCAAGAATATTTTTATAATCATGCGCCATGTTTTGTTATATTACGCCTTTAACAATTTTCCAATTATCAAGACATTCTTGTCTTAAGAAAAGATTTAATTCAATTTCACTGATATATCCGGGTCTTACAATTTGTAATTCTCTGACCGTACTATCCACACGTACAACAGTTGAAAGTTTTTCCACAAATGAAAGAGTTGTTTCTATCCCTGCTACCTTTACTTTTTCGGTCAGCCCTTTTTCCTCTATGCTTTTGCCAATACAGCAAACAGCCTCGTTATAATCCTTAATTGGAGTGCTTTTACCCATTTTTACCGGAACTGTTGTAATGGGGCAATTTGCGATTTCGGCAATAGTCCGTTCAATCTTGCTGTCAGGAATACGTACTCCCACTGTATCGTCTTTTTCCGCATGAATTATTTTGCAGAAATCTCGGCATTCTCTTATTATTACTCCTATGCAAGTTATTGGACCGGGAGTAAACCAATCTAATAATTTATTAAAAACTTGACTATTATCCTCTACGACATATTTTGAAATAGTTTTCATATCATTAACAGCTACAGAAAAAGGCATATCATCCCGCTCCAAAATAGTATTTAAAGTATCCCCCATATCATCAAATTTGCACATTGTCGCTACAGAATAACATGTATCACTCGGACATATAATTAAACCTTTTCCGGAAAGGAAATTATATATTCGCTCTTTATATTGTGACGGGATATCACCATCACCCGTCAAATCTTTTTGTCGAATTTCAAACTCTAAATTCATACTATAATTATTTACAATGTCTTTTCCGTTATCGGCAGAGCAATTTCAGGAAAGGTCAATTTCCGACTAATAAACAGACTTTCTTTTTCGACAAGAAATTTTGCATTTCCATAAGGCATGGAACTGCCGATTATGATTTTGTCTTTTATAGAAGGTAGATTGACAATGGCTTCACAGCAATAACCTGTAACGACAAATTTGTTTATGTTCTTCACCATTAATGGAACAATATCATGAACTTCTCCATATTTGATGGATATAAGTTTATATTTATTGTACAGACCGATATAGGCATTCCCTTTAATTGATTTGACGGAATTGATAACCGGCACACCATATTTGCTCCACGCTTCGATTCCTGCCAATTCCATCGATGATACGGGACAGACAGATATCCCCAAACCGTATGAGAGACTGTTTGCAAAAGCAATTCCCGTTCTCACCCGGCTTGTTCCGCCGGGGCCTGTATCTACTATAATATTAGTGATTTCATTTATCTTCCTTTTGCAATATTCCAGCCCGGTGCGAAGGGAATCATCCAGTTCATTATTACCGGCATGTTCGGACGAATCGAAAAGAACTTTACCGTTTTCGCCAATAATCAGGGTAAATTGTCCCGATGATGTTGAAATACCTGCTGTCAGCATGATTGTTTTTCTTTCAGTATGTGTTTTAATTCATCAAATATTGAACCGTATTTATTCCCGTAGCCTGCGAAAGTGAGGATTCGCGTATTGTCGTCATTTATTTTGAATGATATCAATAAATATTCTTCAAAATACACTGCAAACTTTTTGCCCCATTCTATTATAACTATAGACTGACTATAGTAATCAACCAATCCCAAATCATTAAACTCATCAATTGTCGAAATCCTGTACAAATCAATGTGCAGGATATTGGATACGTCTGTTCTGTAAAAATTGGCAATACTGAAAGTCGGACTGGTTACAGGATCGCCGCAATGGAACCCTTCCGCAAATCCTTTTACAAAATGAGTTTTGCCTGCGCCCAGATCTCCATCTAAAACAATTATATCGCCCGATCGTAATAATTGAGCCGTTTTTTTTGCTATTTCTTTTGTTTCTGCCTCACTGTTAGATGCAATCTCAAATTCTTTAACCATAATCCCAATCAAGAATATTGTAAATAGAACGCAAATATCGGGAAAATATTGCAATTCACCACCGTTCTTTCATTTAAAATTCATGCATGATCAGGCGGCAAAACACCTTTCCCCCGTTCAAAAACCTGTAAATCCGAAATGCCGGACATCATTGTCCGGCGTTTCTCCGGGCGTTCAGAATCATTTCTTCGCCGGGCAGGATGAATATTTCGATGCGGCGGTTTCGGGCGCGGCCTTCCTCCGTGCTGTTGTCGGCGACGGGATAGTGCATGCCCTTGCCTTCGAAAGTCATGCGGGCGGGGTCCACGCCGTTTGCCGCCAGCAGGTCGCAGACGGTCTTTGCACGGCGCAACGACAGCGTGCGGTTCAGTTCGGCCAAACCCGTGTTGTCCGTATGTCCGAAAGCCCGGAGCAGCGTGCCGGGATGGTCGTTGAGGTGCGAGGCGAGAAGGCGGAGGGTCTGTCGGGAAGCTTCGTTGAGCGTGCTTGAGTTGGCGTCGAACAGGACGGACGTGCGGAACGTAAGTCGCAGCGCTTCGCCGTGGTTGGCTGTTTCGACCGTCGTCCCGTCGGGAAGCGCAGCCTGCAAGCGGTCTTTCTGCGCCGTCATCTGCCGGCCGATGATGGCGCCCGCCTCGCCGCCGACGAGAGCTGCCGGCGCGTCGCTTTCTTCCGTGGCATCGTTTCTCGCCGCCGGCTTGCCCGCCTTGCAGCCGGACAGCAGCAGCAGGGTGGCGACGGCAACGGCAAACGACAGGAGCTTGATCTGTGTCATCGTTTTTTTCGTAAAATATTATTCAAACAGATGAATCGAATCGCAATAATCCAGTTCGCCCTGCACGATAAAGGTGATTTCGTCCGTTTCGAAATGCTTGATTCCGTCCTGTCGGGCATTTTTTACGACATAGCGAATAAGCTGTTCCTCGTTGATTTCCACCGACGCTTCGTCATCGAGGGATAAAAATCCGCTTGAGTCGTAGAAGTCATATATCAGGTCGATCACGTAGAGAATATCGTCATCGTCGAACTTCTCTTTCATCTCCTGCGGCAGACAGTTCCGGATAAATCTTACCGCATCGTCGTCGTCATGTATTGTCCCGTTGTCCATAATCATGTATTTTTCGGGGCGCAAGATACGAAGAATTGTTGAATAACAAGTGATTTTATTATTTTTAATCTGCCGCTCGCGAAAACCCGTTTAAAATTTAAACATACGTGCGAATGGATATACGATAGCGGAACGCTCTTTTTTTCCCCAACTCGGCATGTACGGATATATGTCCTGCCGGACTTGGAAATATGCCAAACACCAAAAAAAAAAGCGCAAAACCGTTACCGGTTTTGCGCTTTTGGACAGAAAGCAGACATTGGAAAAGTGAAATTTATCGTACAATCGTTTTGTACACCGTTTTGTCTTCCAGTTCAACAATATACAGGCCGGCGTTCAGCGTGGAGACTGCTGTTCTGTTTGCTTCTACGGGAACTGTTTTTACCAGATATCCGGCCGTGTCGTATATCCGGGCGTGGGTTGCGGTCGGGGTGAAAATGTACAGTCGACCGGCGTCGCTCCATACCCTTACCGGATTTTCTCTTTCGACCGGCATGTTATCCGACGGCGTCGCATAGACCGTCACGTCTTCGAGCACATTCCTGATCACCACCGTATAGGAAACGCCGTCGCTGTTGGCTGTCACGTCCACGACGTCGGGCGTAAGCCAGCGTCCCGTCGTCACTGCGGGAACGCCGTCATATCCGTCGGCCGGAGTGATGACAAAGGTAAAGTCGCCGCCGCTCTTCACGTAGTATATGTTCGGTTCGAGGTCGGTAGTCATTCCCGGAATGACGGGCAGCGTCACTTTACGCGAACGGTATTCTTCCGTAAACGAGATAATCCATATTGTCAGTTCCTTTGTCACCGGTGCAAACTGATTGCCTGCACTGGCAGCCTTGACGGTGAAGATAAATTTGCCTTCGCCGCCGAGCGGTGTGCCGCTGATGACGCCGTCCTTAAACGTCAGTCCGTAAGGCAGCACGCCTTCCTCCACCGTCCATTCTATATCGGGACGGTTGAACAGGAATACTTCCTGATGATAGGCCATCCCGGCGATGCCGTCCGAAATGGCGGTCACGATCACCGGCGGGACAGTCAGCGGCGACTGCCGGATGGTGACGGTTCCCGGCTCGCCGGCGCTTATTCCCCATGCGTTCGATGCCGTAAAGACGATATCGTATACCCCCGCCGCCGTCGGTATTCCGCTGACCGTACCGCTGCTGCTCAGCGCCAGTCCTGCAGGTGCACCCGTCCACGACCACGATGTGGGGCTGTTGAACGCCGGGATGGTCACACCCGTATAGGCTTCGCCCACCATGCCGTCGGGCAGCGTGAAGGCGTCGATGACCGGCGCCGGCATCTGCGGCTGTACGGGAAGCGTAAAGGTCTTGCTCGTGGCCCCCTCGACGGTGCTTGCCTCGATCGTGAAGGTATACGAGCCCGTACCGGTCGGCGTGCCGGAAAGTGAAGCCGGCGAAGCGATGAAGACCACGCCGGATGGCAATATGCCTCCCTTGAACGTAAGCGTGGCCGGCTGGTCGGTTGTGATGCCGACGCTGTAGGGATTGTCCTGCGCGGCGGCGGGCAATGCCGACGGTGTGGTGATTACCGGCACATTGGCGGCCGCTACAGTCAACGGATATTTGATGCCGACGGAATCGGGACCGAGCGGATCGGCCGGTTTGGTCGCCGGGTTCTTCGCCCACAGATGCAGTTCGTATGCGCCCGCCGATCCCTGGATGGGTGTGCCCAGTATTTTCCTTGTATACGGATCGAACGTCATGCCGGTCGGGAAGCTCGTCGGGTCGTACTGCACATCCATATACTGGCTGCCGGTAATCTGTACGGCCACCTCGGTAAAGAGTTCGTTTTCCTTCGCCGTAGTCCCGAGGTCCGTCGTAACAAACACCGGAGCCTGCGGCGATGATGACGATACGAGAATCGATATCGAATACGACGCGTAGGCATACGTCCCTTCCGTTTCGGCGCATACCGTGAAGTTCTGCGTCTCGACGGTAACAGGGGTGCCGTGAAGCAGACCGTTCGCTTCGAGCGTCAGGCCCGCGGGCAGGACGCCGGCCGTCCTGTAAAATTTTACCGAAGGCTGTCCCGTACCGCTCTGCAACTCAAACTGAATACTGTACGGCATGGAGAGATAACCCTGTGCCAGAGTGCCTGGAGAAGTGGTAATCACCGGGGGGACGATTGTGCTTACCGTAACGGTATACGGTTTTTCGTCGAAGCCTGCCGGATTCTGCGCCTTGATTTTAAAGGTATACGTTCCGGCAGCGGTCGGTGTGCCCACGATTCTTCCCGTAGTTCCGTTCAGTGTTAGCCCCATAGGCAGCGAACCGTCGCTCAGGGTAAAGTTGGGTGCGGGTGTGCCGGTGGCGGACAGTTTTACCGTATCGCTGTACGCCCTTCCGACGAAACCGTCCGAAAGCGCGTCCGACACATCAATAACGGGCGCCACCACGGTTGGTGTGCCGGATGCTACGTATATGTCAAACACTACGGGCGCACTTGCCCGGTCGGGTTTGTCGGTCGAATTGACGATTTCGTTGAATACTTTCAATTTGTATGTTCCTTCCGTTACACCCGTGAAATCGAGGGGAACAGATATTGCCGTGCCGACTGCCGCCTTCTTATAATATTTGATTCCCGTATTGTCTTCGAGCAGGCACGAGATATATGAATCCGCGCCGCCGCTACCGCCGGCGGTCGTCAGTGAAAGAAAGGAAGAAACAGTGATATACCCTGTTACCGCATCCGGTGGTGTGGTAGAAGAAACCGTAAAAGGCGGCAGCGAATTATCTTCCAGCGTGAGTTTAAGCGTCGACGATAACGATGACAGTGATGTGCCCGTGAACGACGAACTTACTGATGCCGGTTTGCTCTGAGATACCATCAATACCTTGTCGCGAGCGAGATACAGTGCCGGGCGTATCGGTTTTTTCGCGGAGGTCGATTCGGGGTTGAGAGCGCCACTGCTCCGCGTGACTTGCGTCACGAATCCGGGGAATGGCGCCGTGCTGTGCGAGCGCGTCAGCCAGTCATCGGCACCTGAAGTCGTGTTTTCGTACGACATCACGTAGCGCGTATTAAAGCTGTTTCGGTCTGTTAGTATGGAATATACGGATTCAACTACATCCGCAGCGGGCAGGAATATATAATCCTCCGTGTCCACGTTGTCGGGATTCTGTCCGAACGTCGGGTTGGTCAGCGAGGCTTTCACAATGGAGGTCCTTTCGACTGCAGTGAAATAGTCCGTTGGTACGGCAGAACCTGATGCCGTCCACGTGGTGGTAAGCGCATTGGCAGGCAGACCGGAAGGAGCAGACCCGCTATCATACACCGTGCCGATCAAGTCGTTGTAAGTTCCGCTGCTAAAAGAAGTCAGCGAGCCTTTATATATCTGCGGAATCACGTTGTGGCTCTGCCCGTTCAGAAAAGCATTCTCAAGCCAGGCTCGCAACGAAGAATTATTCCACGTGCCGTCCCAGCCCGTAGCGGAATTATATGCCTGCACGTCCACATTGCCGTCCGTAAACAGCAGGATGCCGTCCGCATCATCCTTTACGATCCGCCATTTGAGCGGCTCCACGTGGATGATGGTGGCCTGCGGGCGCGGAGATTTGCCGGACGACAGGGCGCCGCCGTTCAGCGCCTGGTTGTCCGAATTTACCACCACAAAAGGTCCTGTCGGATACAGCGGCGAGGGCGAATGGTCCATGGCCTCGAGCGCCGTCTGAAAGAGCGTCTGCGGATAGATGCCGAAATAGACCGTATTGTATGGCGCGCCGGTATTGACCGCCTGGTCGATGCTGCCCAGAATCTGGGCGACGGAGGTCTGCATGGCGGCAACGAGCATGACGGCTGCCGCAAGGAGGGAGAAGAGTCGCCCTGCACGGAGGCTTCTCTTTCCCGACGATATTGTAAATGTCGATTTATTCATCTCTGTATGTTTTATTGTTTCTGTTATATTGCTATTTGACAAGTGTCTTGAAAATGGCGCCGTTCAGCGCGACGATATAGATGCCGGACGGCAGCGGCACGACCACCGTCTCGCCGGCGTTCAGCGACACGATCGTCGCCTGTGTGCCCGTCGTGTTGTATATGACGGCCTTCCCCGGCTCGACGGAGCGCAGGAGCAGCCGGCCGCTTTCGCCCCACACGTGCGTGGCGTCGATACCGTCGTTCGCCTCCGGTTCTTTCTCGTTGATATAAATCTCGATGGCTTCACGTATCTGACGGATGGTGACGATATAGTACAGACCGTCGTCTACCGCTTCCACGACGACGCCTTCCGCATCGGAACCGAAGCGGCGGTTGGTCGTCACGCGCGGAACAATCATGCGCGTCTCGTCGCTCGTCGGGACAAGATAGAACGTGAAGTCGGTCGCGCTTTCGATATGATGGTCGCCGGCCGGCGGATCGGTGACGTATCCCGCCACTTCGGGCAGTATCACTTCGCGTTCTACGCTCTCCGGCGTCATGGCATAGGCCGTGATCTCGCCCGTATTGAGACGTATCACCGTGTCGGGAACGGTATGCAGCATCAGCGTGAAGACGAAACGCCCGTCCAGGCCTTGCGGGATGGCTATCGATCCGGCCACGGCCGGATCGAAGTCGTCGAACAGAATGTCTTCTTCCGAAACCTTCAGACCGAATTTTTGCAGGATCTCGATGACGCTGAGCTGCGTCACAAGCCATTTCCTCACGTCGGGCGGCGTGTTGGCTACACGCTGGGATACGACGTGATGCGTATTCTCAAGCAGTTGAATCAGATCGTCCAGACCGGATTTTACGATTGTGCTGTCGGAAACAATCCCTCCGGAAGATGTTTCCGGAACTTGCATCATGCCACCGTTGTTGTACCACAGTTCGAAAACATATACTACCGAATCGAGCGAAAGGTTTTTTTCGGTCGTAAAGGTATTGCCGAGCGGAATGACGACGCCGCCCAGCGTCGAGGGCGTCGCTACGGGGATGGTTGCTACTTGCGTGCCGTCTTTGTATACGCGGATATGCAGATCGCTGTAGGGCGAATTGTTGAGAAGAAACAGGTTTTCGCCGACGAGTTTGAGATCCACCTTTCCGCCTTCGAACGTCTGGATGTGTGGCCAGGCGTGAAGTCCTTCCCTGTATCCGAGCGTGGTCTGCGTCGTGTCGATGCGGGCCGATACATTGTTGACGATTGCCGTCAGGTCGGGCGTGACGTCTGTCAACGGGAGCCGGCCTGCCAGACGTATCGTAAAGTCGTACGATACCGGTATGGCGGAGAGGTTCGCAGGCAGAACCACGTCGAGGTACGCCGTCGTGTCCGTGAAACTGGCGGACGGAACGGATACTGCCTGCCCGACGGTGTATCCGGGAATGGCATTGTTGAAGACAATGGACAGTTTCCCTTTGGCTGCCAGCAGGTGTTTGCCGTAGACCCATATCCGCACGGAGCCTCCGGAGGCTGCCAGCGCAGTCGGAATGATCTCTCCTCCCAATCCCGTGCCGTCAAGAATCTCCGGCATCTGTATGCTGAAGTGCAGCTTCGTGTTCGGCAGGTAGTTGCCGTCGTAGTTGCGGACCAGACCGGCCGGGATTTCCAGTTCATAGTCGCCGTTCGGGAATCCGACGGGCGAGGGAGAACCGATCTTCAGGTTGTTTTCGTCCGTGACGGAAAGTTCGTACTGTCCGGGTGTGACGATATCGAGCGACGTCGAGGGCAGTTGCGTGAGCGCGAAGCTTGTCTGCAAATCGGTCAGTGCACCCGCCTCCGTAAACTGTTTGTCGCTGACGTATGCGCTGTCTTCCTTACCGGGAGTAATGCCGTTGCCGTTGATGTAGACCTGTATGGTGTCGAGCGACGAAAGAATTGCGCCCTCGGCCACGCTAAACAGCGCATACGGCCCTTCGGAACTGAACGTGACGAGTTTGGGCATCGATACCGTCCGCGTCGTGGCCTGCACCTCGTCTTCGGCCGCGCCAAGCTTGACGGCCACCGAGATCGTCGCCTTGTTGGGCATGCCCGAGGTGGGGGTGACGTCGATGATCCAGTCGGAATAATATCCTAACAAGAGCAGATTCTCCGTAGCAGGATCAGGAGATACGGCAGTGACCGTCCCGTAGTCGACAAAGATATCGCTTACCTGCAAGTCGGTTACGTAGTGCGGATACACGTCCGTCTGGCTCTTGAACTTTGCGCGAATCGAGAACGGCCCGCTTATGACGGTGTCAGTCGGCGTTTCCATTACAAGGTCGGGCGGCGGCAGGAATTTGTCGAGCACATGGATGTTGAACTGTTTGGGCGTGGCGGCGTCGGGCAGGTTGTCCGCGCTGAACAGTACCCAGCCGTCGTATGACGTGCCGGGGCTTTTGCCTGCTTTCAAACGCAGGTCAATATTAAATGTAGAACCGGGCGCGATATATGGCACGCCCGCATCGTATGAAACTAAACCGGCAAGCGCCGTGTTGACGACATCCTGCAACGAACCTGAAGAACCTCCATGCAGTTCGTAGTCGTCGCCGATAATCGTAATCGTCGGGTTGTAGAGTCTTTGATTGCCCAGATTGCCTATTGTCAGCGTAATTTTGTTGTCCGCATCCGTCACGTTATATCCGACAATCAGTTCCGGAGGAGTTGTCGGCGTAAGCGCTACGGAGGGTTCGTACGTGGGCGCAACCATTACGAAGCGGGGGACGGGACGGGAA
>JAIRYD010000221.1 GCA_031267935.1 Tannerella sp. | reverse complement strand
CATCGGTGGCTACCTTCGGGCCATCGGTGGCTACCTTTGTATCATCGGTAGCTACCTTCGGACGATCGGTAGCTACCGATCAGTCGTTTTGCCTACCTTTGGCCCGTTGTTGCCTACCTTTCGCCCGTTGTTGCCTACCTCCGGACGATTGTTGCCTACCTCCGGCCCGTTGTTGCCTACCTCCGGACTATTTTAGTCTACCTTTGGCCCGTTGTTGCCTACTTTTCGCCCGTTGTTGCCTACCTCCGGACGATCGGTAGCTACTTTCGAACAATCGGTAGCTACCTGCGGATGATCGGTAGCTACCTGCGGGCGATTCAGGGCACAAAACCATGACTGTATTTTGACGTGTCGAAGAAAACGGCCGCACATCTTTCCGGATGTCTTTTTGAGGCTAATTCTTTTTTTGAGTTACGTTGTTTTGGCTGATTCAACAATCTGCCGATACGGAGCCAAGGTGGCTGGTTATTTGTTTTCGGGTGGCGGTGCGAATGTGTGGATGATTCCGTCGCAGGCCTCTTCGAGGAGATCAAGTACGTGTGTAAAACCGTGTGTTCCGCCGTAGTATGGGTCGGGTATGTGGTCGGTCCGGCGGGTGCGGCAGAAGTCCGTGATGCGACGGATTTTTTGACTGGCATGCGGGTCGGGCGCCATTGCTTTGAGGTGGCGTGTGTTGTAGTCGTCCATGTCGATGATCCAGTCGAAATACGTGAAGTCGTTTTTTGTGACGGGGCGTGACGTGGAGGTGAGCATGTAGCCGCGTGCGGCTGCGGCGCTGCGCATGCGGGGATCGGAGGATTCGCCTTCGTGGTAGTTGTATATGCCGGCGGAGTCGATTTCGAAGTGTGCGTCGAGTGCAGCTTCGTGTATTTTTGTTTTCAGGATTGCTTCGGCTGCGGGTGAGCGGCATATATTGCCTGTGCAGATGAAGAGTATTTTTGTTTTTTCCATGCGATGTGTTTTTTTTGCCGGGTAAATGAAACGCGCATCCGGGGTGTTCCGGATGCGCGCGTTCGGAGTGGCGCCGGCGGCGTGTCAGATTTTGTAGTATTGTTCCCATCCGCTGCGTGGCGGCGTGCCGGCCAGCATGGCGTTGGCGAAGGGGTTATTGGTGATCCGTCGGGTTGTAGAGTCAAATTCCAGTTTGGTGTTGAGGCGCTGCGCCATTACGCCGAGGCAGAAGACCTGGCTGAGCGGTCCGGCTATTTCGAACGGGGAGCGTGTTTTTTCCCGTCCGAGGCATGCAAGGAGGAAGTTGGCGTAGTGATTGGAGGTCGAGGCGGGTACTTCGGGCAGCCGGGATGCGATGTCGCGGGCTTTTTCTTCGGGTATGATGGTGAGTGTGCTGCCGTGGGATCCGCCTTTGAAGGTAAGGTCTTTGCCGTAGATGATTTTGCCCGGATTGAGCTTTGTGGGCTGCAGTTTGCCTCCGGCTACGGGGGGGATGTTGGGATCGATGTCCGATGTGCCGTAGCCTGCGGGTACGGTGGGGATGTTGTCCGGTCCGTCGTACCAGGTGATGTCCAGCGGGGGCATGTTTTTACGTGCGGCAAAGCGGAAGAGAAGCGTGGAGGACATGGGGAAGAAGTAGTCGTTGTGTTCTTTGAGCCAGACGGGGTTGACTTCGTAGGGCAGTTCCAGTTCGAGGAACTGGTGGATGGTGTCGAGGATGTGTGCGCCCCAGTCGCCCAGTGCACCCATACCCAGGTCGTACCAGCAGCGCCAGTTGCCGCGGTGGTAGCGGTCGCTGTAGGGGTGGTACTGTGCGGCCATGTTCCATGTGTTCCAGTCGATGCCGGCCGGTTCGGGTTCTTCGGCGGGGTATTTGTAGATGCGCGAATCCCAGTCGTGCCAGCGGCGCGCCGAGTTCATGTGTGCGGTGACCTGGGTGACGTCCTTGATGATGCCGGCGTCTTTCCATGCTTTAAACTGGAAGTAGTTCGCATCGGAGTGTCCCTGGTTGCCCATCTGGGTGACGATGTTCGGATGCTCGCGGGCGGCTTTTATCATCAGCTCGCCTTCGAGGAAGGTGCGGCACATCGGTTTTTCGACGTAGATGTGTTTGCCTTCCAGAATGGAGTGGATGACGACGGGATAGTGTGCAAAGTCGGGGATACCCGCGCAGACCGCTTCGAACTGATTACCGACCTTGTCGAACATTTCTCTGAAATCCTTGAACAGGCGCGCCTTCGGATATTTGGCCATGATTTCCTGCGTGTGTTTGGCGCCCATGTCCACGTCGCAGAGAGCTACCACGTTGGCCAGGCCTGTTTTTTCAAATTCTCTGATGATTTCGCTGCCGCGGAAACCTATTCCCACGCATGCCAGGTTCACTTTTCCGTTGGCGCCGACAATCTGCCGGTAGTTCGCCGCGTCCATGCTCAAGTCACCTAATGCCAGTCCGGCGGATGCCATCGTGGCTGTCTTTAAAAAATTTCTTCGTGTTACCATACATTAATTATATTACTGTGTTAATAAAGTGTCCACTTCTTTTTCCATGAAATTGATTTCATCCTGCGTCAGACCGTATATTCCGTAGACAATGCGGTCGATTCGCCGGTCAAGCGCTTCGCATTCGGCGGGATTGGTGTCCGACGTGCGCTTGTTGACGAGCGAGATCATGTCCGATTCTATCTTGGCGCCGGGCGCCGGCACGCGCAGGGCTTCCATTTCGAGCACGCTGAGCTGTATGTTCCCGTCGCTTATCCGCGGAGAATTGCGCAGCATGTACTGTCCGAGCCGTGAATTAAGTACGCCGAGCAGATATTTCAAATGCTGTCCGATGATGAAGCATGCCGGTTCCAGGACGGCGCAGCCGCCGTAGTCGAAGCTGAAGTCGGGTGCGGATGTTTCCTGCCGCCATACGATCTTCTGCTGCGCAAAGTCGTCCCACTCGTTTTCCATCGCGATGTGTTGCAGGGCATACCATTCGAATGTGACGCCCAGTTCGGGCGCATCGCGTGCGAGGAGTTTTTCCCTGTACTGCTGCAGGTGTTCGTAGATGACGGGATATTGCTGCACGAAGCGTTCCTCGGCGCGTGCGGAGGCGTGTGTGATGGATTTGTCATACAGCAGCGGGAAGTGCCAGGGGATGCAGATGAGCCACAAGTTCGATTTTTCGGGCGTATAACGCCGCACGTTTTCGCCGGGCAGCAGCGGGCGGATGATGTCGGTGTTTTTGTAGTCTGCCCTGACGAAGCCGTCCTTTGTCTTTTCGTCGATGACGAATGCCTCGTCACATCCGGTAATGATGCCTTCGTGCAGGTGTATATCCCACATTCGCAACGGCATGCCGAGCTGTTCGATTTTGTTGTTGATACTTTTTTCCATTTCCGAGAGGAGGCCGAACGTAGAGGTGTCGCCGGCCGGCCCCGTGCCGATATGCGATGCTTCGGCATGGCGTGCGACGTAGTCTTCGAGCCGCATCTGCTGCGGGTTGAAGCGTTCGTTCACCCGGCATGCCGCCATCCGGTACTGGTTGTGCGCTTTTTGCAGGATGAGGATGCCTTTCCCGTCGAGCGATTTTACGATTCCACCGGAGGCTTCGAAGTCGAGCATCAGCAACGGATTTGTTTCTTCGGTCAGGAACTGGCGCATTTTGCCGGCCGATACCGAACGCATCCAGCTGCTGGACGTGATGTATGACAGGAAATAGCCGCGGCGGAGAATTCTGTTTCCCAGTTCGCAGAAGAGGCTCGATACTTCGCCTGTCTGTTTGAACATTTTGTAGTTCATCTGCCGGTAGATGTGTTTTTGGGCAAGGATTTCCTTCTGCGTGTCGGGCGGATTGCCGACAACGGCGTCGAATCCCGCAAATTCGCCCGTACCGCTCAGCAGCTCGGGAAAGTCGTATCGCCATTCGACGGCTCTGTCGTAGATCAGGCTGTTCTGCTTCTGCATCATCTTCAGCCTGTATTTATCGATCATCGTCTGCGCTTCCTGGAGTTTGGCGGCGAGGAGTTTTTCCGTTTCCTCGTCGGGTTCGAAGAGGCCCGGCGACTTGAGGCGATCCAGTTCGCGCTGCCACTTGCGCAGGTCTTCGCCGTGCTTCTCGTCAGCCGTGATCTCGCGGCGTATTTTTGTTTTTATCAGTTCGAGGATACCTGCCGCGCTATTGCGTTCGCCGTCTGTTTTTGCACGACTGAGGTCACGTGCCAGTTTGATGTAATCGCCCACGCCGTGACCGATACGTTTGAAAAGGGCGCGCAGGTCGTCGTGAATGGCAAGACGGCTGACGAGTGCATCGCCACAGCGCAGATTGTTTGCCACGTATGTGGCGGCGAACTGGAGTTTGCCCTGGCGGCAGGTATGCTTGAGCAGTTCGTACCACAGTCGCAGGCGGGCGGTTGTGACTGCCACGGAGTCGATGTCGACGCCGTACAGGCAGTGTTCGATGCAGATGCTTTTTTCATGCAGGAATGTTTCCCGGATACGCCGGCTTTCAGGATTGGCAGGGTCGAAAAGGAAAGGGCGGAAATGTTTTTTGTCGAACGTGAGCAGTTCGTTGCCGTCGGCGACGATTTTGTAGCTGTAGAGCGGATCGCCGTTTCTGTCGGCCAGGATGCCGAGTTGCGATTTGACGGCGATGATTTCGTGCATCAGAGTAACCAGGAAGCGTCCGGTACCCATTGCCGGGTCGCAGAAGCGGAGACTGTCGAATGTTTCGTTCGCTTCGGCCACGTTGTCGCCTATCATGTCGGAGAGATCCGTCAGGCTGTTGCACGTGCTGCCGGTGGTGTCGTTGAAACGTTGCAGGGCGGCGCGGACGACGATGTCGCGACACATGTACGAGATGACATACTGCGGCGCCGGCCTGCTCCGGTCCAGCTGTTCGATGATGAAGGCAAGCATCTCGAGGATCCGTCCTGCGTCCTGACTGTCCTGTTCCTGCAGCCGATTCATGGTGGCGGCCGTTTCTTCGAGGTTCAGCATCCAGTTGCGTCCTTCGGCGGGAATGAGGAAGCAGTCGGTTCCATCCTGCATTTCCTTCAGGCCGCACTGCCGTACAAGTGCGTGGTAGCCCGGTTCGTCGCTGAACGGCGAAGCATTGTCCTCCACTGTCACGAATACTGCCGTATCGTGCGTTTCGGATGTTGTCATGTTTCCATAAAACATACTGTCATCTGATAATCGTCCACAAATGTAGTAAAAAAAAACAAACGCAGTCATATTTTTCAGTTTTATGTACTATCTTTGCTTCCAATAATAAAATCAATATCGTTATGTTTAGTAAGGAAACGTATATTCAACGGCGCGATGCGCTGAAAAAAACAGTCGGAAAGGGAGTGTTACTTTTTTTCGGAAACGACGAGGCGGGAGCTAATTATGCGGACAACTGCTACCCGTTCAGGCAGGATTCGACTTTTCTCTATTTTTTCGGTCTCCCGTATGCAGGGCTGGCCGCAATGATCGATATCGACAGCGACTGCGAGATCATTTTCGGCAACGAGCTGACGGTAGACGACATCGTGTGGATGGGGGCGCAGCCTTCGCTTCGCGAGAAGTGCAATCTGGCGGGTGTTTCGCACGTACGGCCCGCTGAGGATCTGGCGGCGTATCTCGAGCGCGCCGTCTTCAGCGGGAGGCAAGTTCACTATCTGCCGCCGTATCGTGCCGAGCACGTGCTGAAGCTGCAGGCGCTGCTTGGCGTGAAGCCCGGCGGAGAGAAACCGTCGCTCGACTTTATCAGGACGGTCGTCGGGCTGCGCAACTACAAGTCGGAGGAGGAGATAGCGGAGATCGAGCGTGCGTGTCGCGTGACGGCGGAGATGCATCTGACGGCCATGCGGGCAGTGCGGCCGGGGCGGTACGAGTATGAAGTGGTTGCCGAGATCGAGGCGGTTGCCCGGCGGCACAACTGCCGCCTTTCGTTTCCGACCATTGCGACGGTGAACGGGCAGACGCTGCACAATCACTGTCATGGCAACCGGATCGAAAGCGGCCGTCTGTTTCTTGTCGATGCGGGTGCGGAGACGGAGATGGGGTATGCGGGCGACATGTCGACTACCGTACCGGCCGATGATACGTTCACGCCGCGTCAGCGCGAGGTGTACGAACTCCAGGTGGCCTGTCAGGAAATATCGGTGGCGGCGCTGTGCCCGGGGATCCGTTTCGAGGAGGTGTACGACCTTTCCGCCCGCGTGATCGTGGTGGGGCTGACGGCGCTCGGGCTGATGCGCGGCGATGTGACGGAGGCGGTTGCGCTGGGGGCGCATGCGCTGTTTTATCCGCACGGACTGGGACACATGATGGGTCTCGACGTGCACGACATGGAGAATCTCGGCGAGATATATGTCGGACACGACGGGAAGCCGAAGAGCGGACAGTTCGGCCGCCGGTCGCTCAGGCTTGCGCGGAAACTGGAGCCGGGATTCGTACATACCATCGAGCCGGGCATTTACTTTATCCCCGAACTGATCGACAGGTGGAAAAGCGAGAAGCGCTTCACGTCGTTCATCAACTACGACAAAGTGGAGGCTTACAGGAATATCGGCGGCATACGCAATGAGGAAGATTATCTTATCACGCCGGACGGCGCGCGTCTGCTGGGCACGAAAATCGGCAGGCATGCGGCGGATGTGGAGGCGATCAGGCGAATGCAAGTATAGTGTGTTTTTTTCGAAGATAAAGGTGTCGTATGTTTTTTATTTTGACGGTAAAATATGCGGGCGATATGGGAATAAATGCTTAGTTTTGCCGCAAAATAAATGGTGGGGAACTGCTGAAAAGCTCCGGATTTCGCGAATCGGGAGTTTTAGGGGACTTCTAAAAACTCCGAATTCAAGGCTTGCGAGGCGCTAAAAGCGGAGTTTACCTGTCGTAAATGAGCATTTTAGCGACGAAGCGTAACGCAGAAGTCGGGTTTTTTAGAGGTTCCCTTTAGCGTTTCCCGGTGCAGGAGTGTATTATGAAGAGTAATGACTGGAAGGAGCGGCTGGGTGTGACGTATTCTACCGATCCGGATTTTGAGTATCGAAGGCCGGAGGCGTACGAGGAGGAGACGTTGCCGGCCGACAGGCAGTTGCTGCGTGTTTCGCTCGACAGGCGTCGGCGCGGCGGGAAGACGGTGACGCTCGTCGCCGGTTTTCGCGGCAGCGATGCGGATCTGCAGGCGCTGGGCCGCATGCTGCGGATTGCCTGCGGCGCGGGCGGTTCGGCAGGCGGCGGCGAGATTCTCGTGCAGGGTGATTTTTGCAGAAAAATACTTGATATTCTTTTCCGCGAGGGATATGTCAGGTCGAAAATCATTTGAGGTGATGACAGGCGAACGGGGAGATCTGCGCAAGATGTTATATTATCCGGTTTTATGCTGACGGTTTATCGTGCATCGGCGGGTACGGGCAAGACGTATACACTTACGGGAGAGTATGTCCGTCTGCTTTTCAGCGGAACGGACATGCATGCGCGCATCCTCTCCGTCACGTTTACCAACAGGGCTACGGAGGAGATGAAAAGCCGTATTTTGAAGGAGCTGCATCTTCTTTCGTCGGGCGAAAAATCGGACTGCCTCGGTATGCTGATGGATGTATACGGGAGTGACGAAGCGCACGTTCGCCGCCGTGCGGGACAGATTCTCGTACGCATGCTTCACGACTACGCGTCGTTCAACGTCAGCACCATCGACCATTTTTTTCAGCAGGTCGTGCGCGCCTTTATCCGCGAACTCGGCCTGCAGGGCAACTACCGCATCGAGATGGATGTCGACGCGGTGCTGGACGAGGCGATCGACAGCCTGCTTTCGTCGCTGGACCGTACGGAAAACAAAAACCTCCTCGGATGGCTGCTGCGCTTTAGCCGCGAGAAGGTGGAGCGCGGCGAGAGCTGGGACGTGCGACGGGAAATAAAACTGCTGAGCTACGAGCTTTTTAAGGAAAAGTACAAAACGTCAAGCGCGCACGTACGTAAAGATATCGAAGACAGAGAGGCGCTGTCCGGATACGGAGATATGCTCCGGACCATCATCCGCAGGGCCGAAGCCGAAGCGCGCCGGACAGGCGAAGAGGCGATGCACATCATGTCGAAACACGGCCTGTCGCCGTCCGATTTCAAAGGCGGTAGCCGCTCGCCGATGCACTTTGCCGCACGTCTCGCACGCGGTGCAATGGACCCGCCGTCCGCTACCTTCCGCCGCATCGCCGACGGCGAAGACGACCCGTTTGCCAAAACGGCGCCGGACGACAGACAGGCAGCCATTCGTGCCGCATTCGAGGGCGGACTGGGCGACTGCATGCAACGCATACTGCACTTCTTCGACCATCTCACCGACTATCGCACCGCCCGCGAAATCATGCGTTTCTACTACACGCTGGGCATCCTCTCCGACCTCGCACTGCAAATCGGCCGACTGATGAACGAACGCAACAGCATGCTGATTGCCGACACGACCGACCTGCTGAACCGAATCGTCGACAGCAGCGACGTCCCCTTCATCTACGAAAAAACAGGCACGCGCATCGACCACTACATGATCGACGAATTTCAGGACACGAGCGAAATGCAGTGGCGCAACTTCCGCCCGCTGATCGCCGAAAGCCTCGCAAACCGGCACGACAACCTGATCGTCGGCGACGTGAAACAGAGCATCTACCGCTTCCGCAATTCGGACTGGACGCTGCTGGACGAACACGTCGGCCGCGACTTCACCGCCGGCCTCATCGCCGAGAAAACACTGACCGGCAACTGGCGCAGCCACCGGCTGATCGTCGAATTCAACAACGCCTTCTTCACCGTCGCCCCACAACTTCTCCGCCGGCAGTTCGACGAAGCACCGGACGACGGCACGCACGGCAGCGAATCGCGTCGCACGGCAGCCGGCAAAATCACGTCGGCATACGCCGGAAGCTACCAGCACGTCGCCCCACCCTTTCGCGACCGCGACGGACACGTACGCATCGAATTTCTGCCCGACGGCGACGAAACAAGCTGGAAAGAAGAAGCCGCCGCACGTCTGCCCGACCTCGTCGAGCGTCTGCAGGACAACGGATACGCCCTGCGCGACATCGCCATCCTCGTCCGCACGCGCGCCGAAGGAACCACCGTCGCCGACACGCTCCTCGCCTGCAAGCAAACACGCACCGGCTCGCACTATGCCTACGACATCATCTCCGACGACGCACTGATCATCGGCAATTCACCCGCCGTACGCTTCATAGCCGCAATGATTCGCTTCGCCGTCCATCCCGACGACGACACCCTGCGCAAACATGCGCTCCTGCTCCATCTCGCCCTGCGCCGCACCGCCGATCCTGCATGCAGCGAATCGCCGGATACCGCGCTGCGACGCGGATTCCAGGAAACAACACTCGCCGAACTCGACCGTCTTACACACCGTCCGTTCTACGAGACAGCCGAAGGCATCTGCCGCCTCTTCGAACGCGACATCCCCGAAGAAGAACAGGTCTTCGTACAGTCTTTCCTCGATCTGATCGCCGGATATGCAGCAAGAGAACCTGCCGACGCCGACAAATTCGACCGCTGGTGGCACGAGACAGGCTGTCGCTCAAAAATCGCCACCCCAGACTCGCAAAACGCCATCCGCATACTGACCATCCACAAATCGAAAGGGCTGGGATTCAAAGCCGTCATCATCCCTTTTGCCGACTGGGAAACAGAACCGAAAAACGGGACCATCTTCTGGTGCATCCCGCACCGGCCACCTTTCGACCGCTTCCACCTCGTACCCGCAGGCTATTCCGCCGAACTGGCCGAAACAATTTTTGCCGAAGACTACTACCACGAAAAACTCTACGCCTGCATCGACAACCTCAACGCACTCTACGTCGCCTTCACACGCGCAAAAGAAGCACTCATCATCTTCGCACCCGCCACCACCGCCCGCCGCACCAAACAGATATCGCGCCTGATACGCGACAGCATCACCACCGAAGGCATCCGCACGACAGCCGAAGGCGAACCGTTGCAATCGCTCCCCGAAGGCTTCCGCCCGGACGACAACATCTTCGAATGGGGCCGCTGGTGGCAAACCCGGACGGACAGCGCCGATTCGCCTCGCGAAATACCCGTCAGACACATCCCCTCCATCCTCCCCGGCGAACGCGTCCGCCTGCGCCTGCATCGCAACGGAGGGTTCTTCGACGACAGCCACCGCCGCTACGGCATCCTGATGCACGACCTGCTGAGCCTCATACGCACAACGGCCGACATCCCGGCAGCCGTCCTCGCCAAAGTCGCCACAGGCGAAATACGCAGCGACGAAACGGACACACTCGCCGCACAGCTCGAACAGCTGGCAAACGGCACACGGACAAAAAGCTGGTTCGACGGCTCGATGCATATCATGAACGAAGCCGAAATACTACTCGGCAACGGACGCTCGCAACGCCCCGACCGCATCATGATCGACGGCGACAAAGTGACGGTCGTCGACTACAAGTTCGGCGAACAGAAAGACGCACGCCACCTGCAGCAGCTCAAAAAATACGTCGCCCTGATACGCGATATGGGATACCGTACCGTCGCCGGATACGTCTGGTATGTCGAAACAGACGAAATGGAAGAACTATCTTGCTGAATATTTTTTTTATTCCGCAAAAATGCCTACTTTTGTGCGGTAATCAAGAGAAATGAAAGTCCATCAGGAAGGAACTGGTATATTATTATTGTTGTTCACTTTTTTGTTCGTCGTGAATCTCTCCGTCTATTATACGATCGGCAAAGGGCTTCTATTCTATTCCGCAACCATCACATCCGTCTCACTGTTTATGCTGACGCTGAACTTCTTCAGAAGCCCGGCGCGCCACTTCCCCTACGAATCCGAAGGACTGGTCATCGCACCTGCCGACGGCACCATCGTCGCCATCGAAGAAGTAACGGAAAACGAATATTTTCATGAAAAACGGCTCCAGGTTTCGATCTTCATGTCCATCTTCAACGTACACGCCAACTGGTTTCCCGTCAACGGCACCGTCCGTCACGTGTCGCACCGCCACGGACGCTTCCGGGCAGCATACCTGCCGAAAAGCAGCATGGAAAACGAACGCTCGACCATCGTCATCACCACACCTTACAACGTCGACGTGCTCGCACGCCAGATTGCCGGCGCCATGGCGCGTCGCGTCGTGACATACGCCCGGGTCAACGAGCGGTGCCACGTGGATGAACAAATGGGCTTCATCAAATTCGGCTCGCGCGTGGACATCTTCCTTCCCGTCGGCACGGAAATACTCGTCCGGATGGACCAGAAAGTGACCGGCAACCAGACACCCGTCGCCCGCCTCCGAAAAATCAACTACAAATAATACGGTGAAAATACGTAAACACATCCCCAACGCGCTTACCTGCTGCAACCTGGCCGCAGGCTTTTATGCCTGCATACTGGCGCTCGGCGGCAACTGCGCAGGCGCAATGGCGGCAACACTCATCGCCGCCGCATTCGACTTCGCCGACGGAATGGCCGCCCGCCTGCTCGACGCCCGCTCCGCCACGGGAAAAGACCTCGACTCGCTGGCCGACGTCGTCAGTTTCGGCGTAGCGCCCGGCATGGTACTGTTCGATTTCATCGACCGCATGCAGCACGCCGTCGCCTGGCCTCATCCGCTTGTGGGAAAAATATTCCTTGCCGGCGCGTTTGCCATCCCCGTTTTTTCGGCGCTGCGCCTGGCACGGTTCAACCACGATGCCCGTCAGGCGACGTCCTTCATCGGACTGCCCGTCCCGGCGCATGCCGTTTTCTGGATCTCGCTCGTCAATGCCGTTTCGCCCTCCCTCGCGGAAACGGGCTTTTGCGCAGGCATGTCCTTCCACCTCTTTTCGATCTACGAGGCAGGCATTCCCCTGCTGCCGATAATCATCCTCACTGCCCTCTCGGCCGTCGGCACGTCGAGCCTGCTCGTTTCCGCAATCCCGATGTTTTCGATGAAAATGACGTCGTTAAAGTGGAAAGGAAACGAAATGCGTTACACCCTGATCGCCCTGGCAGTCGTGCTTGTAGCATGCGCGGGAGTGGCAGGTATCGCGCTGACGGTAGTCGGCTACGTGATGTTATCAATTTTTAACAGACAAAACGGATAAGAATATGTATCTTTGCCGATGAAAACGCCGGCAATGCGCCGAAATACTTAATAGTTGATTTGTTATGTTCAGATTTTTACTGGTTTTGTTTCTGATAGGCTTTGTCCTGACATACCTGCTCGGATTCTCGGTTTTCCGTTCCTTCAGGTCGTTTTTTTCTTCCGACGACGACAAGAACCGGAAACGCACGTCTTCTTCACGCAGCAGCCGGCCGCAACAGAACGGCGCAACGAAGCAAAAAAAACACAAGAAAGTCATCAATGAAGACGAGGGCGAATATGTCGATTACGAGGAAGTGAAGTAAAAGGCGATTAGAAATAATCAATAAATAGCAGAAAATAGCTGTAAATTAAATGTTTACAGCTATTTTTATTTTAAATAATTTCTCATTTATGCTTGTTTTTAATCATTTTTTATCATACATTTGTACCATATTTGTAACGGGCGTTAATTGGCGACGATGTGGGTCTTATTGCACCTTATTGCGTCTTAATGATACTTAATTGGCGATAATGTAACAGATGATATAGAAATATGGGATTTAGTCAACTGAAAATACCGAAGATTTGCGAACAATGTGGAAAGCCTTTTGAGGCAAAAACTGTCATTACGCGCTTCTGCAGCACTACTTGTGCGAATAAATCAGGAAAGGATAAAAAGCGACAAGCAAAAGAAGCCGAACACAAACAGACCATTTTGGAACAATCGGCTAATAAAATTGCGGAAATGCAAACACGCCCCTATAGCCGTTCGTTTTGATGGAGTGGTAACAGATTTAGAGGAGATGATTAAATCAGAAATAACCCTCATGTGGGATAAGCATTCAGATATCTTGCAAAGGATAAAAGATAAATTACAGATGCAAGAAAAAGAAATTTCCATTACAGCAGAAGGGAAGCGAGGCATAGATGTTGAATTATATACTGACTTCAGTACTTCAGTACAACAGCAAACCAGTACGTCAGTAAATCATTCAATCAATCTTGATGGTGCGGCTTCTCTGTTTTCTATTCTCCCCTCTGCTGCGGATATTGGCAATATCAATCCCGAAGAAGAACAACCATTAAGAAAACCCAAGAAAAAGAAGAAAGGTCGAAGTATAGGGTAACGAACTCCTTTTTCATTTGGCAAACAAAGGTATATTCCAAGAATAAAACGTCAACACCAAGCCGCAAGCGGTTTTTGAAGATTTCTTCCTTTTCGTTCCGAAAAGAGTAAATCACCTAAAAGTGTTGCCTTATTTATTCTTTCCATAGGAGAAGCGTTTACAAAATATAAAAAGGAGAAAATATGCAGGTGTGTTGGTTCTGAGTGTCATTTACTTCAAAAACTGAACTTTTTTCTTGTTAATTCAAAAATGTTCATTATATTTGCATGTTCATTGACAATGAACAGATAATTAAAAATGAACAAGATCCATGAAGACAAAAGATGTCCTGTTAGAAGAAATAAAGGATAAACTACTTGAAAATGCGGGAATTGCTATAACTTACTCGGACAGTAAAAGAGAAAGTAATAGCATTGCTCAGATTAAAGAAGAGCGTTTTATCGTTGATGTGAAGCCTGAAATTACGCAAGGGAACAAGAGTATTGTACTTCAACAGTTGAAGGATGCTTCAAGGGAGGAAAATCTGCCGGTTCTTCTCATAACAAAATATATTCCTTCTGCAATCGCTAAGTCTTTTGTAGAAGAAGGTATTAATTATATTGATTCCGCAGGGAATTGTAACATACAACATAATAGCATTTTACTGATTATCGAAGGAAAGAAAATAGAGCGACTCCCAAAAACAAACCAACCTCGTGCCTTTCAAGAGGCAGAAATAAAGTTGATATACTGTTTGCTTGTTAATCCGGACAATATCAATAAGTCATTTCGAGAACTTTCCGAATTATCCCAAATTTCGTTGGGTTCTGTAAGCACGATTGTTCAAGAACTTGTTGAGTCAAAATTTCTCTTAAAAACAAAGAATAAGAAAGTTCTTAAAAATAAAATAGACCTTCTGAAACGTTGGGTTATTGCTTATAATGATGTGCTTCGTCCCAAATTATTCATAAAAAGGATGAATTTCATGAATAAATCTGAATACTCAAACTGGAGTAGTCTGGACTTGTCTTCCATTTCTAAGAAAACATTATGGGGTGGCGAATGTGCTGCCGGTATCATGACGCAAAATCTTACTCCGGCAAACTTTACCATTTATACAGATGCTACTTGGCAATCTTTGGGTAAATCGTTGAAACTTATTCCTGAGGAGAATGGGAAAATAGAGATACTTCGTTTGTTTTATGACACAGTAGAAGGAAATACTGTTTCTCCTCTTTTGACATACGCCGATCTTATGGGTAGTGGAGATAGCCGAAATATAGAAACCGCAGAAATAATATTGAACGATGAGCTACAATATCTCAAGTGAGAACTTAAACAATCCGCTATTGAAGGATTTGCTAAAGGAGCTAAGAAGTTTCTTTACTGATATAAATGTGGATTTCTATGTAATAGGAGCTACTGCTCGTGATATTATATTGAGCAATCTACACGATTTAACTCCGGAACGTAAAACTGATGATCTTGATATTGCCATAGCTATATCGGATTGGAGTCAAT